>JBAYAL010000105.1:0-5932 GCA_041669825.1 Eubacteriales bacterium
AAAGCAATTATTCCTACGTCCAAAGGGATACAATTAGTAGGGTTGGTTCCTTCAGAACTAAAATCAGCTGAATTGACGGCTAAATGGGAGCAACAGTTGACTGAGATTAGTAAAGGAAGGGCGAATAAAGAGAAGTACCTTAAAGAAATAAGAGGTTATGCTTCAAAATTGGTTTCAGCCGTAAGTGTTAGTGCCAAGACCTTTAAACATGACAATGTGACGAGAGAAAAATGTCCTGAATGTGGTAAGGCACTCCTGCAAGTCAAAGGAAAACGTGGTGAAATGCTTGTTTGTCAGGATCGTGAATGTGGATATAGAAAGTCTTTATCCACAGTTTCCAATGCCAGATGTCCTCAGTGCCATAAAAAGATGGAGATGAGAGGTGATGGCGAAAATAAAGTATTTGCATGTTCTTGTGGGTATCGAGAAAAGTTGACTGCTTTCTCAAAGAGGAGAGAAGGAGAAAAAAGCAGTATTAATAAGAGAGATGCAAGTAATTATTTGAATAACCAGAACAACAATATTTCAATCAATACTGCTTTAGCAGATGCCTTAGCAAAATTAAAAAAATAGAAAAATAAAGTTTCTTCATTTACTAAGATGAAAATTGAATTAATAGTTCGTATTTTTGGTAATATGAACTATTAGTTATTATAAAAAAAGGAGGGGAAATTATGGCAAAATGGGTATGTCCAAAGTGTAATAATACTGAATATGAAACGGGTCAATTTGCAGCAACAGGTGGTGGATTGTCTAAATTTTTTGATATTCAAAATAAAAAATTTTCAACTGTAACTTGTACTAGATGTAAATATACGGAAATATACAAGGCAGAAACCAGTAAACTTGGAAACATTTTTGATTTTTTTACTAATTAAGAACTAGCAATATTTATGTGCCTCATTTATATTGTAAAACTAAAATAAAAGTGCAAAAACAGTTTATTTAAATTAAAATTTTAATAAACTGTTTATTTTTATAGAATATAGCAAATAATGGTTTGGGCTTCTGAAGTAGCTTTTGCCTCGTTAATTCAGAATACATAGTCATTGATGCTCATAAGCGTATATCGTATGTAATTTCTGCAAAATGAGCCTTTGTCACTCTGACCTAATAATAGAAAACCATATAATTGTTACCCTAAATATGATATGCTAAATAATATACTAAATAATATAGTAAATAATAGATAAGAAATGAATCGAGTCGAAAATAGGATTATGTTTGTAACAATAAAAATAGAGCCTTGCAAATAATATATAGAAGGTGATAAAAGATGGTGATTTTCGTAGCCAGGCAACCTATTTTTAATAAAATTAATAAAATATTTGGATACGAACTACTTTTTAGGGACAATAAGAATGATAATTATTGCCAAAACAACAATGGGGACCAAGCAACTCTGAACGTAATCAATAATACTTTAATGAATATAGGAATAGATAAAATAACTGGAGGAACTAAAGCTTTTATAAATTTTACTAAAAATATTTTGAAGTCAGATATTTTTTCAATAATTCCTTCAGATAGAATAATTATTGAAATTCTAGAAACAGTAGAACCTGACGAGGAAGTAATTGAAATATGTAAAATGTTAAAAAAAAAGAGGATATGTTATTGCTCTTGATGATTTTGTCTTTAATGAAAAGTATCAGAAACTTTTAGAACTTGTAAGTATTATTAAGGTTGATTTTAGGATCACTACAGGGGATGAACGGGGAAAAATATTTGAGAAAGTCAATATATCCAGTATTAAGTTTCTTGCTGAAAAAGTTGAAACGATTGATGATTTTAATGAGGCTGTTTCACTTGGATATTCACTTTTTCAGGGGTATTATTTTAGTAAGCCAGTAATTATTTCTTCAAAGAAGATACCAGAAAACAAAATGATATATTTAAAATTACTTCGTGAGATAAGTAATGAGAATTTTACATTAGATAAGATGAAAGACCTAATAAAAAAAGACCTATCTCTTTCTTATAAATTGTTGAAATATATTAACTCAGCGCAACTTGGATTCAGAGGTAAAATAAAATCTGTTAATCAAGCAATCCCTTTACTTGGTAAAAAACAGCTCAAAACTTGGTTATATTTTGTTTGTATTAATTCAATTAATGATAAGTCTGAAATAATTGTTGTTGATTCATTGATAAGAGCCAGATTTGCGGAATTAATATTTAATAAAATAGGATTATCTAGTAAATCAAATGATGCCTATTTTATGGGAATGCTCTCAATGATTGATTTACTTTTAGGCAGGCCTATGTCTGAAATAATAAATGAATTGTATATTCCAACGGAAGTAAAACAAGCACTTACGGGTGAAAATAATAATATATATGCTAAAATACTTAATTTTATAAAAGTTTATGAAAAAGGGGAATGGAGTAAAGCTTTTATGTTAGTTCGTGAAATTAATATAGAACAAGAATATTTGCCTGATATGTATTTAAAGTCATTGAATTGGGCTAATGATTTTATGTAAATCAAAATATTAATGATAGAATAAATACATAAAAAAACACGGAAAGCTAAAGTTGCTTTCCGTGTTTTTTTAGTTTTTTATTTTCCGCCTAAAGCTCTTCTTCTTTCGGATTTTACTCTGGAGTTTTTGTCTAGGTGTTTTTTTCGTAATCGAATGCTTAAAGGAGTTATTTCTACATATTCATCATCATTGATATATTCTAGAGCTTTTTCTAGTGTTAGTTGTCTTGGAGTGTTTAGTCTTAGCGCTTCATCTGCAGCACTTGTTCTCATGTTTGATAATTGTTTTTTGCGGGCAACATTTAGGTCTATATCTTGTTCTCTGTTGTTTTCGCCGACAATCATGCCTTCGTAAACTTTTACGCCAGGTGCAATAAACATTGTTCCACGATCCTGAAGTTGAAACAGGGCGTAAGCAGTTGATTCCCCTGGGTCAGAAGAAACAAGAACTCCACGGCTACGTCCTTGAATTTCACCTCTGTAAGGTTTATAAGAATCAAAAACATGGGACATAATACCTTCCCCACGTGTTTCAGTAAGAAAATCATTTCGGAAGCCTATTAGTCCTCTGGCTGGAATTAAGAATTCCAAACGGGTAATTCCACCAGTAAGAGTAATCATATTAAGCATTTCTGCCTTGCGTGAGCCAAGAAGTTCAATGATTGTGCCCATGGAAGTTTCGGGAACATCACATGTAAGTAGTTCGTACGGCTCGCATTTTTTGCCATCGATTTCTTTCAGTATAACTTCTGGTTTGGAAACCTGAAGCTCAAAGCCTTCTCTACGCATAGTTTCAATTAAAATAGATAGGTGAAGTTCTCCACGCCCAGAAACCTGGAAGGCATCAGTACTGTCAGTTTCTTCTACCCGTAGGCTAACATTTGTTTCTATTTCCTTAAATAATCTTTCTCTAATTTTCCTGGAAGTAACATGTTTTCCTTCAGTTCCTGCAAAGGGACTAGTATTTATCATAAATGTCATAGACAGTGTAGGTTCATCAATATCAATGGTAGGGAGTGCTTCGGGATGTTCAAGGGAGGCAATTGTTTCGCCTATATTAATCTTTGGAATACCGCTTATTGCTACTATTTCACCTGCATAAGTTTCTGCCGTGTCTATTCTATTTAATCCTTGGAAGGTAAACAATTTAACAATTTTAACTTTTTCTATGGTACCATCTCGTTTAATGAGTGCTACATGGGAGTTAGCTGTTAGAGTCCCTCTCACAATTCTACCCAAAGCAATTTTGCCTAGATAATCATCGTAATCCAAAGTAGTAACTAGCATTTGTAGCGGGCTTTCAACATCGGACTCAGGTGCAGGGATATATTTTAAGATTGTATCAAACATTGGAGTCAAATCTTTTTCAAGCTCGTTTGGCTCATAACCTGCGATACCTTGACGGGCAGAAGTATATACCACAGGGAAATCTAGTTGGTCATCATTAGCATCTAGTTGTATAAATAGTTCCAATACTTCGTCCACAACTTCATATGGCCGTGCTTCAGGTCGATCAATTTTGTTGATTACGACAATAGGCTTTAGGTTTAACTCCAGAGCCTTTCTGAGTACGAACTTTGTTTGGGGCATAGGGCCTTCAAAGGCATCAACTACTAAAAGTACGCCATCAACCATTTTTAAAACACGTTCTACTTCTCCACCAAAATCAGCATGGCCTGGAGTATCTACGATATTAATTTTAACGTCATTCCAAGTTACCGCAGTATTTTTGGATAATATGGTAATGCCACGTTCTTTTTCCAAGTCGTTGGAATCCATTACACGTTCAATGATTTGTTCATTAGCCCGATAGACTCCGCTTTGTTTTAACATAACGTCTACCAGACTTGTTTTACCGTGGTCTACATGGGCAATAATAGCTACATTTCTTAAATTCTCAGCTTGCATTAGATTTTCTCTCCAATTCTTTTAATCGTAAATGATTCATTATTAAGATTATATTTTAATGCAGTCAATGTTAATTAATAACATTTTGCAGATAATAATGCTTTAAAATATTATTCTTATGCTGTATTCTTCTTAATATATTAAGCTGTTGTTGAATATACTTCATAATCAATAATGGTTTATGAGTATTGTGTCTATAATATTGAAGGATTATTAACCTTTAATGATAAAAACATTAATAGGCAATAAGGTCTAAAAATTACAATAGCTTTACACAAAAAAATCTGTGCATATACTAAAGGCATAACCTTATATATTATATATCATTTTAGGTTTTGATTCAAATTATCTTTTCAACAAAAAGAATAAGTTCAATGATTTTTCATACTTATTTCCTTATGATATTATGTTACTATGAAAATTAATACGTAAGAAACAGGTATTTGTCAGGTCATTGTTTGATTTGGATGAATATTGTATTAAAATAATATTATTAATTTTATGTAAAGAAGGATTAAAATATGGAAAATATAGGTCTGGTTTTAGAAGGCGGCGGAATGAGAGGCGTATTCACTTCGGGAGTGTTAGATTATTTTATGGAAAAAGATTTGTATTTTCCTTATGTGATTGCAGTATCTGCTGGTGCTAATAATGCAGTATCATATCTTGCAAGACAGCAAAAGAGAAATAGAAGTGTTTTTATTGATTTTGTAAAAGATCCGAGATATATGGATTTTAAGAATGTTTTCAGAGGTAAGAGTATTTTTGGTATGGATTTCATTTTTGATGAAATTCCAGATAAATTATGTCCATTAGATTATGAAACTTTTGAAAAATCAAAAGAAAAATTTATTATTGGAGTGACTGATTGTAATACAGGAAAAGCTAAATATGTGGATAGAGATAACTGCAGTAACTATAGGGTTGCTTTAAGAGCTTCAAGTAGTTTGCCTTTTATAGGGGAAGCTGTAAAAATGGATGGATTAACATTGTTTGATGGTGGGATTGCTGATTCAATTCCTATCTTAAAAGCTATAGAAGATGGAAATGAAAAAAATGTTGTTATATTGACGAGAAATAATGGATATAGAAAAAAACCAATAAAATATGGATATTTAATTAAGAGAAAATATCAGCAATATCCAAATCTTGTAGAAGCAATACTTAATAGGTATAAAAAATATAATAATACTTTGGACTATGTTGAAAAATTAGAGGATGAAAATAAAATATTTGTAATACGGCCTATTGAGAAAATTATAGTTGGAAGAATGGAGAGAAATCAAAAAAAACTGGCGGAGTTGTATATGCAGGGATATAAAGAAGCAGAGAAACAATTTAGCAATATGAAAAGATGGATGGCAGGGGAATAGCCATCCATCTTTATTTTTTAATAACTTACGAAAAAATTATTAAAAAATAAATAATAACAGAATATTGAAAAATAACATAAAATTGTATATATTCATAATAGGTTGATATTTGCTTCAACAGAAAGGGGGAGGCAGTTATTAAAGAGGAAATGCTTTTAAATCAGGA
>JBAYAL010000106.1:0-5924 GCA_041669825.1 Eubacteriales bacterium
AAGGATCAGGTGCTTTTTGGTCTGGATAAATCAGATCTTCAAGCTTCCTATGACCAGGCTGCAGCTGCTTTGAAAATAGTAGAAGCTAACTATCAGATGAGTAAGGAACAAATAGAAAATGCCAAGCTCCAGCTAACAAGATATAAGGAATTATATGAAGTGGGAGCTATTTCAAAAGCGGATTTGGAGAAAATGGAATTAAGTGCTTCAGATGCATCTCTTCAAGTACTAGAAGCTCAGATGGACCAAGCGCGCGCTGCCTATCAGTCTGCAGAAGATATGTTAGCAGATATGGATGTTAAATCACCTATTGCAGGGATAGTAACAGCAATAAATGTAGATGTTGGGGATATGGCAACGAGTGCTTCCCCCACAGTTACAATTGTAGAGATGGACAGTGTATATATATCCGTAAGTGTTAGTGAGAAAGTTATTAACCATATAAAAAATGGACAAGAAGTGCTAGTAGAGATAGCGGCTGCTTCCAAGACTAATGTCAAGGGGCAAATCGCCAGTCTTAGCCCTGCAGCTGATGGGATGACAGGGCAGTATGCGCTTAAGGTTTATATCGATAATAAAAATCATGAAATAAAACCGGGAATGTTTGCCAGAGTAGAAATTGCGACAGCAAGCAAGGATGGTGTAATAGCTGTTCCTACGGATTCCATAATTTTTCGTGGTGATAAATATGTGGCTTATGTAATCGAAGATGGGAAAGCTGTTGAGCGGGAAGTATCTACAGGGTTGGATAATGGGAAGACTACAGAAATGTTGAAAGGTTTGTCTGTAGGAGAAATTCTCATTGTTAGCGGTCAGAATTATGTAACGGATGGAACAGAAATTAAAATAGTAACGCTGGACGGAGAGCCGGTAGTAGAAAAAAGCTCCGCAGTAAAAAATAGTGAAACTGGAACAGATGGAACAGAGAAACCTTCCTCTGAAAGTACACAGGCTGGAGGAGGCACAAAATAATGAAATTATCTGAAATTTCGGTAAAGCGCCCTGTCACGGTATTGATGGTAGTTTTCATCGTATTGATTTTGGGAACGATTTCTTTTGTGAAAATACCTATCGATTTAATGCCAGAGATGGAAATTCCTGTGGCAGTTATAAGTACTTCTTATAATGGTGCAGGACCGCAGGAAATGGAAAAGCTTGTCACTCAGCCACTAGAAGAAGCGGTAGGAACTGTGGAAAAGCTAGATACCATTAGTTCGGTATCTTCAGAGAACTCTTCTATGGTAATTGCTAAATTTGATTTTGGGGTGGATATGGCGAGTGCTACCTTAGATATTAGAGAAAAGGTAGACCAGGTAAAAGGAACATTGCCTGAAGATGCCAGCGATCCAATGGTATTTAAATTTGACCCAGATGCGATGCCAATTCTTATGATTTCTATTTCTTCGGAGAATACAAATCTTTCGGAATTGCAAAATATCGTTGAAGATACAATTAAACCCAGGTTAGAGAGAGCTGAAGGGGTAGCATCTGTAGATATTATGGGTGGAACAGATGATATTATCGAGATTAAAACAAGTAGTGAAAAACTTCAGGGTTATGGAATAAGTCTGGACTATATCTCCGGAATATTGAAAGCGGAAAATCTTAATATGCCTGGTGGTACAGTTCACAAGGGTTCACAGGAGCTGACAGTCAAGACAACAGGTGAGTTTGAGTCAGTAGAAGAGGTACAGCAGTTGCTTATTCCACTCCCCAAAGGGGGCACTGTACCTTTAAATGATATAGCTCAGGTGGAGTTAAAGGCAGATGAACAAACTTCAATATCTAAGGTAGATGGTAAACAAAGTATAGACATCTCTATCCGTAAGCAGTCAGGGACTAATACAGTTAAGGTTTCTGGAGAAGCACAGAAAGAGTTGAAAAATATTCTGGCTGATCTTCCTGGGACCAAGGCAAGTGTTATCTATGATACGGCCGATTATGTTAACAAATCGATTAGTAATGTATATCAAAATGGTTTATTTGGAGGATTATTGGCTATATTGGTCCTTTACCTGTTTTTAAGGAATATGAGGACCACATTTATCATTGCTACATCAATTCCTATCTCAGTAATAGCAACCTTTAGTCTTTTGTATTTTTCTGGTATTACTATCAATATGATGACCTTGGGAGGGTTGATGCTAGGCATAGGAATGCTAGTGGATAATTCAGTCGTAGTACTTGAGAATATATACCGATTTAGGCAGGACGGAAATTCGAAAATTGAGTCAGCGGTAAAAGGGTCTGCAGAAGTAAGTTCTGCTCTTATATCTTCTACTCTTACAACGCTGGCGGTATTCTTGCCAATCGTATTTACTCAAGGGTTAACTTCCACTATTTTTAGGCAGTTGGCTTTGACTATTAGTTTTTCTTTGCTTGCTTCACTTATAGTGGCGCTTTCACTCGTACCTATGCTTTCTTCTAAACTTCTTAAAGTAGAAAAGATGCAAAATGTCAATGGATTTCAGTCCATTATGCGAGCTGAAGGTGGCCAACAGGTAGAAGAAACAAAGACTAAGGGCTTTTTACGTTCTAATAAAATTTTCAATAAGGCCTATAATGGTTTTGATATTGCTTTTGAAGGTTTAAAAGAAAAATACAGGGAGTTATTAATTTGGGTGCTTAAGCATCGTAAGCGGGTGATCATATATGTTACAATTGCTTTTTTACTTTGCATAGGGTCATTAGCTTTGGTAGGAACAGAGTTTTTTCCCTCATCAGATGAAGGGTTTGTTACTATAGGTGTTTCCTTACCGGATGGTGCAGAGGTTGAAAAGACCGAAGCATTGATGGATGAATTGGAAAGTAAAATAGAAAGTGTTCCTGAGATCGAAACTGTATTTATAGAAGCAGGTTCTAGTGGAAATATGGGTTATGGGAGTTCAGCTGGTAACAAAGGGACAGTGTATGTCAAATTACAAAATGTAACAGAACGCTCACGCGGGGTGGTAGAGATATCTGATGAAATCAGAGAACTTGTTAAGGACACTCCTGGAGCAGAATTGACTGTAGGTCCTATGGAATCCTTTAGTATGGGTGGCGGAAGCGGCTCTGCTATAAGCATCTCTATAGAAGGGGATGATCTTGATACCCTGAAAGGAATCGGAAACGATTTTGTAAAGATTATTCAGGGTATAGATGGAACGCGAGAGGTAGAGTCTAGCTATTCAGATGGGATACCAGAGGTTGAAATAAATATTGATCGTAAAGCTGCCTCTCAGTATGGCTTGACGGCAGCCCAGATAGCAACAGCTGTAAAAGGTACGATTGCTGGGACTACCGCAACAACTTATAAATATAAAGGTACAGAAATTAATGTTGTTCTCAAAGGCGATGAACAGTTTAATGAAAATATGTTGGGACTAGAGCAGATTCCAATCAGCACTGCCAAGGGTTTCACAGTATCACTCGGTGAGGTGGCAAAAATATCAGTATCCAGAGGGCCAGTAAGTATCAATAGGGAAAATCAGGTAAGGGTTATTACAGTTACCAGTGCTTTAAGTGGTCGAGATGTGGGAAGTGTATCTAAAGATATTGATGCAGCACTTGCAGGATATAAGATGCCTGAGGGGTATTTTTACAAATCTGGTGGTGCCCAGCAAGATATGATGGATGCTTTTAGTGACCTTTTGCTGGTACTTGCGCTGGCTATAGTCTTAGTATATATGGTTATGGCTTCTCAGTTTGAATCTCTTCTCTACCCATTTGTAATAATGTTTTCTATCCCCTTGGGGGTAGCAGGTGGGATACTGGGACTCTTTATTACAGGCAAAACTTTAAGTGTACCAGCATTTATAGGGGTGATAATGTTGGTTGGAATTGTGGTAAATAACGGAATTGTCCTAGTGGATTATATTAATACCAGAAGGAGGACCCTTTCAGAGAATAGGGATAATGCAATCATTAATGCTGGCCCGATTAGGTTAAGGCCAATTCTGATGACTACGCTTACCACAGTACTGGCAATGATTCCAATGGGATTAGGAATAGGAGAGGGTACGGAAACATCTGCTCCTCTTGCTATTGTGGTAATCTTTGGTCTGACCTTGTCAATGTTGGTTACTCTGATAATTATTCCAGTTATGTATACACTTCTTGATGATTTTAGTAATAAAATTAAGAATATATTTTTGGGCAAGGGTAAAAAAGCCAAGACAATTGTGCCAGGTAAACAAATAAATAGTTAGAAAATAATTAATTTAAGAGAGGGTTACCTTAGATAGAGACAAATTTAAGCAGGCTAACTGTTCATGTTCAGGGGAGAGGTTTATTTGTTCCCCAACTCTGAACATGTGCAGTTTGCAATTAATACATAGTTGTAAGTAATATTTTTGGCTATTACTTGCACAAGGTTCCATAGTTCGTGTCTGTCCAAATATAAGGGGGGAATATCATGGCAAGAGGAGATAAAAGTTCAAAAATAATTGAGGCAGCTTCTAAGGTTTTCTATTTAGCTGGATTTGACGGGACGAAGATGGAAGAAATAGCAAAGGAAGCTGGGATTGGCAAAGGTACAGTCTACGAATATTTTGACAGTAAACAGCATCTTTTTGATGAGATGGTGAAGTATAAAATAAATGAACGTATCTCTATTGTTAAGGAATTGATGGAGGTTGAAGGTACGCTGAGGGATAAGATATTTAAAATGGTTAAATATCAGATAGAATTTATGAAAAATCATATAAATATTTTTAACGTTATGAAATCCTCTTCCCAAATTGCCCAGAAACCAGAAATGGGGTTAATGATTTTTGAACACAATTTGAAAGTGTTTGATATCGTAAAGGAACAATTGACGAAAGCGCAAGAAATGGAAGAAATAAGCCGGACAACTAATGTTGACGTTGCTGCTGGTCTGATTATTGGTACTATAAATCAGTTTTGCATGAAACAAATTATCCACTTTGGGATTATTCCCAAAGAAAAAGATATGCAAGAAGTAGTGGATGCTATCTTTTACGGAATAGCGGTGCAGGACAATAGGACCTGAGAGCCGATTTTTGATTCATACTACTCTTTTTGTTTCAACAGATAGTTCTAGGCTTATTCCAATTAGGCCATACAAGAAGGCTGTTTTTTCATATATATGAAGAAACAGCCTTTTATTAATATCTAAATAATATCTAAATAACATTCAAGTAATTTTCAAATAATATTTGAAATAAATTCATTTCAAATTTATTTTAGCTACCTAGCGGATTGTTGTACTAATATCTAATAGTCCCATTTTGAGTTGGCTACTTTATGTGAAAGGTGCTATTAGAACCGTAGCTCTTTTAGCTTTATATCTTAAAGTTTAGTTTTATAACATTTACCTTGATTAGGGCCTTATAAAAGATACAAGCCAATGGCAAGAGGAATATACCTACTATGCCCATGACTTTAAATCCTACCCAGATGCTTATAAGAGTGGTTAGAGCACTTAATCCTATACGTTCCCCTAATATTTTTGGTTCTATTATTCTTCTGACGATCACTATTATAACGAATAAAATTACTAAACTAAAGGCGAAAAGTAAATTACCTTGAATAGCGCTGATTATTGCCCAAGGTGTGAAGAAAGAGCCCACTCCTAGAATAGGGAGGATATCTACTAGAACAATAAAAAAAGCTATAACAAAAGCATATCTAACATTGAGAATAGTAAGACCAATGAAGCTTATGAGATAAGTAACGGTGCTTAGAATGATTTGTGCTTTTAGAAAGCCAATAGTTGCACTCCGTAAGTCATTAAGGATAATAAGAACTTTTCTTTTAGAGGAATCTTTGAAAAAACGTAAAAATGTTTTGTTAATGTTTTCAAGCTGAAAGCTAAATAAATAAATAGAAATAAAATAAATTATTATTAGGAAGAAAATATTAGGTATTGTTGTTGAAAGGTTATAAGTATAGGAACCAACTTTGGATACTAGATTGAGGCT
>JBAYAL010000107.1:0-5908 GCA_041669825.1 Eubacteriales bacterium
CAAAAAACCCGTAATAGCCAATAATGTTTTTCTAGCTGAAGGCTCACAGATAATAGGCAATGTAACAATAGGAGAAGAATCTAGCGTTTGGTATAACAGCGTTCTCAGAGGAGATGTAGATTCTATTACCATAGGCAAAAGAACAAATATTCAAGACTTGAGTATGATTCATGTCAATCCTGGCCAACCAACTCTTATTGAAGATGAAGTATCTGTAGGCCATTCCTGCGTGCTTCATGGCTGTACAATCCGTAAAGGTTGCCTTATCGGTATGGGAGCTATTATTCTAAATGATTCTGAAATAGGAGAATATAGCCTGGTCGGAGCCGGTTCCCTTATTCCTGAAAGAAAAAAGTTTCCACCAAATTCACTTATCTTAGGAACTCCTGCCAAAGTAATCCGAGAGTTGCGCCCAGAAGAATTAGAAATGCTCAAAACAACCAATCAAAGATATGCCGAAAAAACCAGAGAATACCTTGCTGAACAAAAAAATGAATAAATTAGTTTCCTATTATTTTAATTATAAAAATATAATTTCTGAAATCATTTCACACACATACTCTTACTCAGAAAGTGTTAACTTATACGTTTCCCTTACTAGACTATCAACATTTTAATTTTTTTATTGATCTACTTCAAATCAATAAATTTAATGTTTTACTTATTGGTATTCTACCCGAAGTTTGTTTGTTCTCTATTTCTATTCGCATTAAAGAGATATCTCTATGCCTCTATAGTTATAAATATTCTAATTTTTTTTTTAACCTATTGACCTTTTATATGTCATGTAGTAGAATTTCATTCATAAGTAAATACTTACAGAATAGCAATGAAGAGAAGTAGTAAATCCTTATGAGATGTCCAAGCGAGTCAGAGTTGGTGAGAGCCTGATACAGTTTCTTTGGATTGAATGGATCTCGGAGCTGCAAGCCGAAAATTTTTTATTAGTAGGTGACGCCGGAAGTCTCCCGTTATAGAGACAGGATATCGAGAATTATTTCTCCGTATCTGTTAGAGATGCTTTAACCATTTATTTTGGATAAAGCAAGTAAGGTGGCACCGCGGGTAACAACCTCCGTCCTTTTGGGATTGAGGTTTTTTATTTTGCTCTTTTTTAACCTTTTTTGGTTAAAATATCATGGATGGGGGTATGTTTATGGAAGACGAAGGCTGGTGGCAAAATATAATTGCCTTTAAATATTAGTTTATTCCAAATTAAAATTTTCTTAATTATGAAAGGAGAAAACCCAAATGAAAAAGATTTTTGTTTATTTTATTATATCTATTCTGACACTAAGCATGCTAACAATAGGCTGTTCATCAAATTCTACTACCCAAACAAGTAAAGAGGAAACAGTACGTATAGGTATCATTCAACTAGTAGAGCATCCATCATTAGATTATATTAGAACAGGAGTTCTCAAGGCTATCAAAGACAATGGCTATGTAGAAGGCAAAAACTTAGAATTAGATTATCAAAATGCCCAGGGTGACCAATCAACACTCAATACAATAGCTAACAAATTTGCAGGTGAAAACCTTGATGTAATTATAGCTATTACTACCCCTGCTACCCAAGCTGCAGCAGCCGCAACTAGTTCTGTTCCAATCATATTTGGAGCTGTAACCGACCCTGTAGCTGCTAATCTGGTTAAAAGTCTTGAAAACCCGGGAACAAACGTTTCAGGCGTAAGTGACCTGAACCCATTTGAAGCTCAGTTTGAAATGATCCAAAAAATTGTACCAGATGCCAAAAAGCTTGGTATTATCTTCAACACAAGTGAAGTTAACTCACAAGTACAGGTAGATAAAGCCAAAGAAATCGGCGGTACCTTGGGTTATGAAATTATAACTGCCCCAATCAATACTAGTAACGAAGTTCTTCAAGCTGCTCAATCTCTAGTTGGAAAAATTGATGCCTTTTACGTTATTACTGACAATACTGTTGCTACCTCAATTAACTCTCTATCTGAAATTGCCCGTGAAAACAAAATCCCTGCTATAGTAGCTGAAGATAGCCAAGTTGAAGGTGGCTGCCTGTGCAGTATTGGAATTGATTATGAAACTCTCGGATATCAAACTGGAGAAATGGCCGTTAGGGTTCTTAAAGGCGCCAATCCTTCAGAAATGCCTGTTGAATACCAAACTAAACTGAAAGTAGTTATCAACAGCGAAACTCAAGATATCCTCGGAATTACTATTCCTGAAGAATATACTAAAAATGCTACTTATGTAAAATAAATTTATCTTTCTAAGTTTATTCTCACAATAATATTACGCTAAAAAATAACATTTTTTAGCTTTCCTTTTTCATCTAAAAAACTTTAACTATACGCATTCCAAAAGGTGCCAACCTAATTATACTCCCGGCACCTTCTTCTTTTACCTTAGTTGTTCTAGTTTTATTAGGTGCAAGATTTACTAATTTGACAGTATTTCAGGTGTACTGCAAAATTGAGAAAAATTTTGAGTTCCTATAAGAAGTAAAAAACATTTAGCAAAAGCCATAATATTTTCCTAAAAATTTAAAATATTATGGTATAATACCAATTAGTTAAACTTCGTTATAAGTTTTTTACCATTTTGCAATTCTTTAAATTAAGAAATTATAATACTACCTGCCGTTTTAGGCAGGTAGTGTTTGGTTTCTACAATACAGGGAGCTATAGCTTTGCTTACATCAGAACAACGTATGCCCTATTTTGACAATGTCAGATCTGTACTGATTTTATTAGTAATAACCGGCCATATGATAGAACCTTTCGCTGGTAAATATACTTTAATTAAAACCATCTACCTTTTTATTTATCTTTTCCATATGCCTGTTTTCATAATGATTTCAGGTTATTTTGCTAGAAACAAAAATAATTTGTCTGTCCTATTCAGAAGAATAATTAAACCGTATATCTTTTTCCAAATACTATATACTTTATTAAACTTTGTTTTGTTTAATACCAAGCCTAACATGCTTATGTTAATTAAACCATGGTGGGTTCTATGGTTTTTATTCAGCCTTTTTTTATGGAATATAATCTTACCTTATTTAAGATTGCTTAACCATCCCATAACCTTCACAATCATTCTAGCTTTAGCAGCAGGGTATATTAATTTGATAGGGTACAATTTCAGTTTATCAAGAACAATAGTCTTTCTTCCTTTTTTTGTAGCTGGTTCTTTGTTGCCAGGTAGTTTATTAATCAAGCGACCACCTAAACCAATTATAATATTCGCCTTTTCTGTTATGCTAAGCCTGTTTTGTTTATTGTATCATCTATCTCCCCATTTAGACTCCCGCTGGCTTTATGGTTGTGCCTCCTATTCCTTGTTAAACCATCCTGAATGGTATGCCGGCCTTTATAGACTTCTAATTTATTTATTAAGTTTTATCACTTCTATATGTTTCCTATCCCTTATTCCAAACTCTAAAAACATCCTAACTAAAATCGGAAGCAAAACAATCTCTATTTATCTTTTTCACGCTATTCCTATCAGGCTTTTATTATTTTTCGGATTCTTTAGCAAAATAACTTCTTTATCACATACCATATTCTTATTTATCATTGCTATCTTAATCTATTTAGGCTGTTCTGCTAATTTCCTTAAATCCTTCGTTAATAAAATAAGTAATTATAAAGTATTCTCTTTGACTAAATATATCTGGCATTTTTTCCATCATCGCCATAACCTTTTATCAACGGAATCTAGTATTAAGCTAAAAGAATAAGTAAATAAATTATTTTTTTTTGAAATAATCATTTAATATAATTCTCATTCTTTATTCTCCATTAAATATAAGACCTTTGAACAATATAATCGTTCAAAGGTCATTTTTTAACATATTTACCCTAACTATCCTTCAATCCTGCCTTTAGTTAGCATGTGTTTGCAACTATCTGTCTATTACCGATATTCTACTAGCCTGCTATCGTGCATAAAATTAAATGTCCAAGCTTTTCGGCAGGGATAATTTTCGCCAGATAACAAGGTGATATAATGAAAAAAGAAATTACTATTTTTCTTATATTATTAATGCTTATTCTAGCCATAGGTACTGAAGGTTGTTACCCTTATGGCCTAATTACCCCCTTGAATAAAACAGGAAAATCAGCAGATACTCTTTCTAATAAAACCGTCTCTACTTCCAGTGAATCACTCTCATGCCAAGGACCACTGGTCTCTCTTGATTTACCTAAGACTACCCATGAACCACAAATAAAAGTAGCAGGATACACCCACCCTGACTGTGCAATCTATATTAATGGGATTAAATTAGTTGTAAATAATACTGATTATTCTTTTACTACAAACATTCCTCTAAAAGAGGGTAAAAACATCCTTGCTCTAAAAGTAATAAAAACAGGTAAAACAAGCAGTTCCATTTATTCAACAGGAAAAATAATCGAATATATCCCCCAAGAAGTAATACCCTTTCTTCAGGTCGATTTAAAAGATAAATATACCTATAATCATATAATATTTGAAGGAAAAACTGACCCTGGCTCTTCAGTCCTAGTAAATAACTTCCCTGTAACCTGCCAGGAAAACGGATCTTTTCTAACTGACATTCACCTATTCCAAGGAGATCATATTGTAAATATTGTTGCAAAAAGCGACTCAGGTCTTACCAGTACTATTCAAAAAAAAGTTAACATAACTTATCCTCTAAAACTCCCTACCTTAATTGTTTCCCTTCCTTCCCAGACAACCTATTCATCTTCCGGTGAAGTACTTATCTCAGGTTTCACAGACTGTTACAATATTGTAGAAATTTATTGCAATTCTTTTAATTCAGATATTAACAATCTAAGTATGGTATATAAAGCAGAAATAGAAAATACCACTCAATTTAGTTGTTCTACAAAATTATCTTCAGGAAAAAATGATCTAATCATCCGTGCCATAGATCCCTTAGGCAATGTTAAAGAGGAAAAGAGGACGATAATTGTAAAATAGATAATGCCCTAACTATATAATTTTTTACAAAATAAAATGAACCTCATAATATCCCTGAACAACACAGAATATTAGAGATTCATTTATTTTTTAATAATATTCGCTTACAAAAGTTTATCAATAGAATATCACCTGTTTTTACCAATGCGTATAGAGATTTCCGTAAGGACGTTTATTAAACGGAATGAGTTTGCTAAAAGGTTTGGAGAGAATTTTTTCCACACTTCCCCCAAAATATTCAACGTATTGTTTTACATATTTATGCACAACTTCATTATCTTCATCCGTCAACTCTACTATCTTTACTTCTTTGCCTAGCTTGTATTCTGAGATATCTCCTCGAATATACATTACCCCACCGTGCATACCTGTTCCACAATAATCACCTGCAATTTCTTCGCCTTCTTTCATATCTAAGCCAAGAAGCATGAGAATACCACCAGCCATGTATTCTCCCAAGAAATCGCCTGCAGTCCCGCCAATAACTATGGCAGGAATAATGTCCATATATTCTTTCATATGAATACCAACACGATAGCCTACATAATCACGGACAAATATTTCTCCGCCTCTCATAGCATATCCTGTTGTATCACCAGTATGTCCGTGGATGATTACTCTTCCTGCATTCATAGTATTTCCAGTACCATCCTGGCTATTGCCCTTTACCTCTATTTCCAGACCATTCATAAATGCTGCCATATCATTTCCGGGAGTACCTTCCACAATAAGACTCTGACTGCCTGTGACTCCATCGCCAATATAGCGTTGTCCATTCACATTTTTAATCAGGATATTTTTTTCACCCTTATCCAAGGAGGAACGTATTTGTTCATTTAGTTGTTTATAATATATTCCTTTGGCATCTATTACTGCAGTCATTGTTTTTTCACCCCCAACAGCTTTTCAAGCCTGTAATCCTTGGGCATATACACATATCCAAAGTCTTTTCTCA
>JBAYAL010000108.1:0-5880 GCA_041669825.1 Eubacteriales bacterium
AGTAAATCCTAGCTTTGTAGAAATAAAAAAATTAGCTGAATGCATAGCAGATTCTTTTAAAAGTGCTACGAACGGTACTGTTCCTGTAATAGTTGTGGTGGAATCTGATATGGCTAAGGTATTAGGGCAGTCAATCCATAAATGTTTTGACTATAATCGAGAGGTAGTCTGTCTTGACAATATTAAGGTAACACAAGGTGATTATATAGATATTGGCAAGCCACTTATGAAGGGCCAAGTTGTACCAATAGTTGTAAAAACATTGATTTTTGGATAGAAAGTAGCTCTTTAAAGGAGGGAATAAAAATGAGACTCAAAACTAAACTTTCTGGTCAGATATATGAATTCAAGTCGGTCAAAGAGGTGCTTGCTAAAGCCAATGAAGAAAAGTCAGGGGATATTCTGGCAGGTATTGTGGCAGATTCTGGTAAGGAAAGAATTGCTGCCAAGGAGGTTCTCTCTAATCTGTTGCTTAGTGATTTGAGGAATAATCCAGTAGTGGATTATGACGTAGATGATGTCACAAGAATAATTCAGGATGGAGTAAATGAAACAATATACAATTCAATAAAAAATTGGACTGTAAGTGAGCTGAGAGAATGGATTCTTAAGTACGATACTACTGAAGAGGATATCAAAAGAGTAGGTAAAGGCTTGACTAGTGAGATGATTGCAGGTGTTGCAAAGTTGATGTCAAACCTTGATCTTGTTTATGCAGCATCTAAGCTGAGGGTTACGGCTCACTGCAACACAACAATAGGAGTAAGGGGAACGCTTTCTACAAGATTACAGCCAAATCATCCCACTGATAATGTCGAGGGTATAACTGCTTCGCTTTTTGAAGGATTAAGCTACGGAATAGGTGATGCAGTGATAGGGCTAAATCCTGTAAATGATACTGTTTCGAGCGTTAGTGAAGTTCTCAAAAGGATTGCAGAAATTAAAAATGAGTTTGAGGTACCTACTCAGACTTGTGTGTTAGCACACATAACAACTCAGTTGGAAGCGATAAAAAAAGGTGCTCCAAGCGATATTATTTTTCAGAGTATTGCTGGCTCACAAAAAGGAAATGAAGCTTTTGGGTTTACTACAGATACCATAATTGAGGCACAGGAAATTCTCAAAAAAAGAGGTACAGGGACAGGTCCAAATGTGATGTATTTCGAAACCGGTCAGGGATCAGAGCTCTCATCAGGGGCACATTATGGAGCTGATCAGGTTACTATGGAGGCCAGATGTTACGGATATGCTAAGGCTTTTAACCCCTTTTTGGTAAACACGGTAGTAGGGTTTATCGGCCCCGAATATCTCTATGATAGTAAACAGGTTATCCGCGCAGGGCTAGAGGATCACTTCATGGGTAAACTGTCCGGTATTCCGATGGGCTGTGACTGTTGTTACACAAATCATATGATGGCAGATCAAAATGATATTGAAAATCTTGCTGTTTTGCTTGCTAGTGCTGGTTGCAACTATTTTATTGGAGTACCAGCGGGTGATGATATAATGCTTAACTATCAGACAAACACTTACCATGATGCTGCGGCAATTAGAGAAGTGCTTGGACTAAAACCTATTAAAGAGTTTGAGCAATGGCTTGAAAAGATGGGAATTATGGAAAATGGTAGGCTCACCGAAATAGCAGGTGACCCAACAATCTTTCTAAGAAAAAAGGGGTGATGGTTAATGCAGGTGATGGATAAAGAAGTAATAGAACAGATAGTCAGAGAGGTCTTATCACAGTTGGGACAGAGCGAAACAGGATCAGTATTTCAGCCAGAAATAGATTTAATAGTCCCACAGGGCTCAGATAAGCTTGCTGAAGATCAGCTTATAGATATTACAGACACTACTCAAAAACAGAAAATCAATATAGAGAACCCCCAGGATTTTGAGGCGCTTACCAGAATGAAGGAAAAAACTTCAGCACGCATAGGAGTGGGGCGATCAGGTCCAAGGCTCAAGACTCGTACTATGTTGACCTTGAGAGTAGATCATGCAGTAGCAAGAGATGCTGTATTTATGGATGTTGATAAGGAACTGCTCGACAGGATGGGACTGTTTTCTATACAAACTCGTTGTTCAGATAAAAATGAGCATCTTACCCGTCCTGATTTGGGCGAACAATTTTCTCAGCAGGCTCTGGATAAAATTCTTACAAATTGTAAAAAGAATCCTACTGTGCAGATATATATATCTGATGGTCTTAGCTCCAAAGCTATTGAAGCAAACGTGGAGAATATTCTTCCTGCAATTACAGAAGGGCTTGAGGGATACAATGTAAACGTAGGCACACCGTTTTTTGTTAAATATGGGAGAGTTCATGCAATGGATGTTATCTCAGAAACGTTAGGCAGTGAGATAACTTGTGTATTGATTGGTGAAAGACCAGGTCTTGCCACAGCTGAAAGTATGAGTGCATACATTGCCTACAAATCAAAGGTGGGAATGCCTGAGGCTCGAAGGACAGTTGTGTCAAATATCCATAGTGGTGGTATCTCTGCAGTTGAGGCAGGTGCATATATAGCTGATATCATAAAAAAAATGTTGGAGCTTAAAATAAGTGGTGTTGATCTAAAACTGTAAAGGAATGGTGAAGGAAGTGAAAAACGATCCTATCAAAGCAAATGTTTTAAGCGTCAAGATTATTCCCAATGCAGATGAATTTTTGCTGAAATCTTTAAAGGTTCCCAAACAACTTAGAAGTCTAGGTATAATCACCACAGATATAGATGATGTTTCTTATACAGCACTTGACGAAGCTACTAAAAAAGTTGATGTCAAGGTTGTGTATGCACAGTCAATGTATGCTGGATCAGGAAACGCATCAACAAAGCTTGCAGGAGAATTTATCGGCATTATTGCCGGCTCAAATCCGGAAGAGGTTAAAAGTGGACTTGAGGCAGCAATTTCTTTTATTAACAACGATAGTTGTTTTTATAGTGCAAATGATGATGATAGTATTGTGTACTTTGCGCATTGTATTTCACGAACAGGTTCATATCTTTCCAAGCAGGCAAACGTTACAGAAGGGACAGCTATGGCTTATCTGATTGCTCCTCCTCTGGAGGGAGTTTATGCACTGGATGCTGCCCTTAAAGCTGCACAGGTAGAGCTTAAGTTGTTCTACGGTCCTCCGACTCAAACAAACTTTGCAGGTGCTCTTCTCACGGGGGATCAGGCTGCATGTATGGCAGCATGTGAAGCATTTGCGGCTACAGTCTGTTTCGTAGCAGATAATCCAACAGAGTATTAACATTAAGAGGGTGATTTAAATGGACAAAGATTTGCAATCAATACAGGAGGTACGCGATCTTATAGCTAAGTCCAAGATAGCACAAAGTGAATTACAACGATTTAGTCAAATTCGTATAGATGATATAACGAAGGCGATCGCGGATGCTTGTGAGCAAAATGCTGAAAAACTGGCAAAAATGGCGGTTGAAGAAACAGGTTTCGGAATATGGCAGGATAAGGTTATTAAAAACAAATTAGGTAGCCGTTTAGTTTATGAATATATTAAGGAATTAAAAACAGTAGGAATTATTAACGATGATAAGGAAAAGAAAGTGTTTGAGGTTGCAGTTCCTGTTGGGGTGGTTGCAGCACTTATTCCCTCAACAAACCCTACCTCGACAACGATCTATAAAGCTCTTATATCGATTAAGGCAGGGAATTCAATAGTTTTTAGCCCACATCCTAGTGCAAAGAAGTGTATTTTTGAAACCGTCAAAATAATTAGAGATGCTGCAGAAAGCGCAGGAGCACCAAAAGACACGGTTCAATGTATTAGCATTCCAACAATTGAGGCTACTAACGAGCTTATGGGTCATAAGGATATAGGAATAATTCTTGCTACAGGTGGTCCGGCAATGGTTAAAGCAGCTTACAGTTCAGGTAATCCGGCAATTGGTGTAGGTGCTGGAAATGGTCCAGCATTCATCGAAAGAACTGCAGATATTCAATTGGCTGTTAAGCGGATTCTGGATAGTAAAACTTTCGATAATGGTACAGTTTGTGCGTCTGAACAATCAATCGTTACCGAAAGTTGTATTAAAGATAAAGTTATGGCAGAACTTAAAAAGCAGGGAGCATACTTTCTTAATGATGAGGAATCAAAAAAAGTTGAAAGAACACTTTTGAGGGCAAACGGTACGATGAATCCTGCGATAGTTGGAAAGAGTGTTAAGGTAATTGCTGATATGGCAGGTATTTTGGTACCTGAAGGTTCTAGAGTGATATTATCTGAGCAAACCAAAGTGGGTGAAAAATACCCATATTCGAGGGAAAAACTTTGTCCTGTTCTTGCTTTTTTTGTTGAAGATACATGGGAAAAAGCATGTGAAAAATGCATGCAACTTTTGTTCAATGAGGGTGCAGGTCATACCATGACAATTCACTCTAATGATGAAAAACTCATTAGGGAGTTTGCACTCAAAAAGCCTATTTCAAGATTGCTTGTTAATACGCCGGCTACTCTTGGAGGAGTAGGAGCATCAACAAATCTTATTCCGGCACTCACACTTGGTTGTGGCGCAGTAGGAGGAAGTGCAACATCCGATAATGTGGGACCGCTTAATCTCTTTAATATGAGAAGAGTTGCATATGGTGTTAAAGAGTTGGAAGAGATAAAGGTGGAATCTGGTAAAAGTTCTATAAATTTGCAGGATTCTAAGACTATAAGTAAAACTGAGGGTTATAGTTATCAGGATATTGAAAAAATAACACGTGAAGTAATTAAAAATATAATGAACAAAAATTGAGGAGGTAATTTATTATGGCAACATTACAGGCATTAGGTATGGTGGAAACAAAAGGATTGGTTGCGTCTATAGAAGCAGCAGATGCTATGGTAAAAGCAGCAAATGTAACATTAATAGGTAAGGTTCATGTAGGTGGAGGACTTGTAACTGTAATGGTAAGAGGAGATGTAGGAGCGGTCAAGGCAGCTACAGATGCAGGTGCAGCGGCAGCAGGCAGAGTGGGAGAACTTCTTTCTGTCCATGTAATTCCAAGACCACATGGTGAGGTTGAATTTATCCTCCCAACTTTGGAATCAACAGATAAATAAAGCTATTGCTGTTTCCAGTGCTCAATCAAGAATAAGGTAGTCTTCAAATGTAAATGTACGCAAAATATTTTTAGGTATTTGGATACGCCACATTTGCTAATTACTTGTCGTTGAAGCTACAGGGCAAAACAATTTGGTAATTCTTAAGGTGGTATTAGGGCATCATGGCCGTTAACCGTTTGCCTTCAGAGCGAAAATCTGTACCAAGACTTTTGGTAGCAGAATCATAAATAAGTAAGAAACTAAATTAATAAAAATGGAGGAAAAGAATATGGTAGGATTACAAGCTTTAGGTATGATAGAAACAAAAGGGTTGGTAGGGTCGATTGAGGCAGCAGATGCTATGGTAAAAGCAGCTAATGTAACACTAATAGGCAAGGTTCATGTAGGTGGAGGACTTGTAACTGTAATGGTAAGAGGAGACGTAGGAGCAGTTAAGGCAGCTACAGATGCGGGGGCAGCAGCAGCTGCCAGGGTGGGAGAACTTCTTTCTGTTCACGTAATCCCAAGACCACATTCTGAAGTTGAATTTATTCTTCCAACCCTTAAGTAATGGTGTTGTTTGAGAGGAATGTGCTCAAATAAAAATAGTAATTGAAACTGATTTAAGAGCTGTAAGTTGTCAGGGTGGTATGAGAAGGATAGAGGGCAATGAATGAAAATAAAATCAGACAGATAATCAGTGCTGTTATATCTGACTACAATACAGAGGAAAAGTTGGCTAAAACAGTAAATGAAAATACAGTACCAATAGAGATTTCAGCAAGACATGTTCACCTTAGTCAAGGCCACGTGGATGCTCTTTTTGG
>JBAYAL010000109.1:0-5877 GCA_041669825.1 Eubacteriales bacterium
ATACCGGATCTCAATGGATGTACAGCTTTCGGTAAAACCCCTGCTACTGCATTAGAGGAAGTCCAAGTGGTTAAAGAAACATGGATCAAGGCGGCGAATGATGCAAATATACCAGTCCCACTTCCTCGATATAAACCATTGATTTAAAAGCGGTGCGGTGCCTGACATCAACTTATCAACTTATTCCAAAGTGAGCCAGATAATTACAACATTATTTAGTGATGTCTCTTGCTGGAGCTCGGCGTTTGGCTACACCAACGGGGTCGTATACTACCAAAATTAGATACTGCTATTTGAATTATCTAAACAACTTTGGATAATTAGTCGTGCCATGGACTATTCGATAAACATAGATCGTGTTGTCAATTAGCCGGGAACGTTTCGGAGCTTTCCCTGACACAAACTTATCTTGTCTTAACATCACATAAATGTTAAAATGTAAATACAATGTAGTCACTTGACAGGAGGTGGGATTGTAATGGAAATGGATATTATTAAAATTGGTAATTCTAAAGGAATTCGGATTCCTCATGCAGTTTTAAGGCAATGTGGTATAGATTCAAAAGTGGAATTAGTAGTAGAAGACAATTTTATTATTATAAAACCAGTGAGCACCCCTCGCCGAGGTTGGGCAGAGGCATTGGAACTTATGCATAAAAATAATGATGATATTTTGTTGATCCCTGAGGAGCTTGACAATGAAATGCTGGAGGTATGGGATGGATCAAACCATTGAGCAGTATTTTTTATATTGGGTTGACCTGAATCCTACAAAAGGAGCAGAAATTAATAAAACTAGGCCATGTGTTGTTATTTCACCTCTAGAAATGAATCAGCATCTTCGTACTGTTATGATCGCACCTGTTACAAGTAAGAGTATGGAAGGGTATCCTACCCGTGTTAGGCTTACCATTGGTGATGTGGATGGATGGATTGTATTAGACCAGATTCGGACGGTTGACAAAGCAAGCCTTTGTGAGAAAATTGGAGCTATGGAGGCTTCTACAATATTCAATGTGAAATGTATTATTAAGGAAATGTTGGTAGACTAAGGGTGGGAACCCTGGTGCCAGTTAGAACAACTTCCGGTGCCTGACATTAGCATTAACAATAATCCCTATAGAAATAGGAGTAATTCTATTTCTATAGGGATTTAATATTTTTTAAGAATGTACAAGTGTTTTGTAAGCGTTAAACAGAACTTTCGATGCCTGACACCAACTTAGATGGTGTGTTTTTCCTGTGTCATTCATTAATTCGATGTTTCCAATAATCCGGACTGCGGTTTAGTTGCATTATAGCTAATATGATAATTTCATTTTTCTCTTCTAAAAACTGATAAATTACACCAAACGGAAATCGTTTAGTTAGGCTTCTTCTTGTATTATCTGAAAATTCAAAACCTGCAAGTGAAAAATAAGTAATTCGTTGAATGGATTTCATTTGAGAAGTCTAAGCCAAGAGTGGGACTGCACTCCTCATAATAATTTATTGCTTCGATAAACTCTTCTCTTGCCTTGGGGTGAAAAAAGTATTTCATCGAACAAAAATCTCCTCAATTTCTTTAAAAACTTCTTTTCCGGATACCAGTTGGACTTTCCCCGACTTTACATCACTGATTCTTTCTTCAACTATCTGAGCCCATAATTCATCAATATCTTTTTGTATGGGCTGTAAACTGGCAAGAATTATTTCAACAAGATTTGTTCTTACGTCAATCGGCAGAGATTCAATCATACATATTAAATCATTTGTTTTGATACTCATAAGCCTATTATCCTTTCCGGTGTCTGACACCAACTTAGCTAATAACAACTATATCGTCTTCAACATTTTTTGTAATATAAATCTGCTCAGCAGTCTGGTGAGCCAAATTAGAAATCATGCTATAGTAATTACGAAGAGCAGTAGAAGATTTTATCTGTATAATAAATTCCTCCAAATATATTTTCTACTATTATTATATGATGATTCTAACAGAATAACCACTAAAGTTTAAAGACTTTCGGTGCCGACTTTCGATGCCTGACACCAACTTATCAACTTATTCCAAAGTGAGCCAGATAATTACAGTATAATTTAGTGATGGTCATTGCTGGGGTTCGGCGTTTGGCCACGCCAACGGGGTCGTATCTTGCCAAATTTAGATACTGCTATTTAAATTATCCAAACAACTTTGGATAATTAGTCGTGCCATGGACTACTCGATAAACATAGATCGTGTTGTCAATTAGTCTGTAAACACAGATATATTCGCCGCATATCAGCTTGCGATACCCTTTCTCTTGCAAAACAGAGTCTGAATGCTGAGTACCTATTAATGGGTACTCAGCAAGTTTTTCAATGGAATCAAGGAGCTTGTCGGTGATTTTCTCTGCTGATATTGGACCGACTGCAAGCAAATGGTAATCCGCTATACGGTGGATGTCGTTTAAGGCAGGAGTTAGAATTTCAACCTTGGCTTTAGGCATGAGAATACTTCTCCTTTAAACGATTTCTTACCTCACCTACGGTATAGGTTGGTTCTCCGGAAAGGCGTGAAAGCTCAGCCTCCAAAATCTTTGCGCGGTGTTCCAGCATTCTTTCTCGCTGCTCGAATGCATCAATGCTCATAACCACTATATCGCCTTCACCATTCTTTGTAATATAAATTGGCTCAGCAGTCTGGTGAGCCAAAGTAGAAATCATGTTATAGTCATTACGAAGAGTAGTAGAAGATTTTATTTGCATAATAAATTCCTCCAATTATATTATTCTGCTATTATTATATGATAATTATAACAGAATAACCATTAAAGTTTATGATTGAAGTTAACTTATTAACATTAATAATAATCCCTGGGGAGATAGGAAAAATACTATTTCTCCAGGGATTTAATATTTTTTTAGAATTTACAAGTAATTTCGTGTTAAATATAGTAAAATATTAACATAATAGGTAAAATAATACTATATACGGCAGAAAAATCATTATCTGTTTTGCTGATGGGAGTTGTGATTGGGAGGATGGGGAGAAAACCTAGAGTGGAATTCAAGGGAGCGATATACCATGTAATAAAGAGGGGAAACAATAGAGAATATATCTTTCGTGAAAGAGATGATAAAGAATTTTTTTTGACATGTTTAGAATACATAAAAGAAGATAGCGGGTTTAATTTATTAGGGTATGTAATAATGGATAATAATTATCATTTGATTATAGAAACTAAAGAAAATCCTATTAATAAAATTATGCAAAAAGCCAATAAGCGGTATAGTGAAAATTATTTAGAAAAATAGTTAAAAACATTGGAATATCTGCTGAAGCTGTAAATAAAATGGTTCAATAAAATTAAAGAAAAGATACTTATCTTTAGGGGGGGAATCATGTGGCTTCTATTGTAAAAAGCTTTGCTATCTCAGGTGTGGAAGGTTATTTAGCAGATGTAGATTAGAACATGAAAAAGGAGAGAAGAAACGAGTGGAATTTTTTAAAGAACGAAAATACTTAGTGTGGGTACTTGCTATTATTTTTTTATTATCACAGATTTGTATAGTTCCCGTTTTTGCCTATTCCACAGCGTCGGAAGCTAAGACAAGGATAAGCTCGGCAATATTGTCAGACAGGATTGCTGGCGCAGACCGATATAAAACAGCTGTAGCTATTTCCCAACAAGGTTGGGGGAGTTCAGACTACGCGGTGCTGGTTAGAGGAGATGACTTTGCAGATGCCCTTTGTGCTGGCCCATTAGCCCAAAAATATGGAGGACCGATCCTTTTAACCGCACCGAATCAACTGAATGTTGATACGCTTAACGAATTAAAAAGACTAGGAGTCAAACACCTATTCATAGCAGGTGGATTAGGTGCTGTATCTCAAAATATTGAAAACACGTTACAAGATAGCGGAATTTTTACCATCGAGCGCATCTTTGGTAATGATAGATATGAAACCTCAGTCAAATTTGCTCAAAAAATTGGAAGTACCGGCAAAGTTGTCCTCGCAACAGGCACCGACTTTCCGGATGCTCTCTCTATCTCATCCATAGCAGCCAAGCTGGGGATGCCAATTTTGCTCACAGCCAAGAACAGCTTACCGGCAATTGTGCGTAGCTACTTTCAGACAAACACCGTCACACAGACTTATGTAGTCGGCGGGACAGGTGCGATCAGCGAGACTGTAGCTAATAGTGTAACGTTTCCATCAAGACTTGCAGGCAATGATAGATATACAACCAATGTGACCATTATGCAGAATTTTGCCAGTGAGCTCAACTTTGAGACCATTTATGTAGCCATAGGCACGAACTTCGCTGATGCGCTCACCGGAGCAGTGTTAGCTGCCAAATCATCATCTCCTCTGGTACTGACTGACGTGAATATGGGTTCTGGAACAGCGAATTTTCTTCAAACTAAACTCAAACTTAAAAGCAATTTCGTAGGGCTGGGAGGAAGTAGTATTGTGCCCTCCAATGCTCTTACAAGTTCCGAGAAATCAAGTGATGTCGAGTATGGTAATACACCAGGGAACATTAATAATAATGGATTAGCGTGTCTTAAAGGTGACTGGATATATTGCCAGGAGAATCTGCAAAACTTCGCATCCGGGCTATATCGAGTTAAGACCGATGGCAGCAGTCAGTATAAGTTAAGTGCCGATACTGTTAATGATATTAATGTTATTGGAGACTGGGTGTATTACAGCTGTATTTCGGATGGAATAGATAACACTGACTACGGCGAAAGGATATACCGCATCAAGACAGACGGCACTGGACGAGAGAAATTGAATGATGATAGGTCAAGGAATGTCAGCGTGGTAGGAGATTGGGTGTACTACATAAATTTGAACGACTTTAGCTATAATCTTTATCGGATAAAGATCGACGGCAGTGGGCGGCAGGAGTTAAGTGACGATTGGTGCAATTACATCAATGTGGTGGGGGACTGGATATATTACAGAAATAACAACAATGGTAGCGATAACTGGAAGCTTTTCCGCATTAAGACGGACGGTACTGGGCGACAGAAGGTAAGCGATGACCAGTTCTACGTAATCAACGTATCAGGAGACTGGTTGTATTATAGACTAAATGATACTAGCTTCAATTTGTACCGCATCAAAACGGATGGGAGTGTTAAGCAGAAGGTAAGTGATGATCAGTTTGACGAAATTAATGTGTCCGGGGACTGGGTATATTACACTAATAACAAAAGCAATAATATTTACCGAATAAAGACCGACGGTAGTGGGCGGGAGAAGTTAAATGACGATAGTTGCCTTGATATCAATGTGGCCGGTGACTGGATATATTTTTATAAGCGGCTTAATCCGATGGTTGGCGGTGGTTCTTCTGTTGGGTTCGCAAAGCTTTATCGTATGAAAACTGACGGCAGCTATGAGGAATTATTACAATAAGGGCGTTTAAGAAAACTTGCGGGTCTGATACCAACTTATCAACTTATTCCAAAGTGAGCTAGATAATTACAGTATCATTTAGTAATAGCTCTTGCTGGGGTTCGGCGTTTGGCCTCACCAACGGGGTTGGATACTGCCAAAATTATACACTGCTATTTAAATTATCCAAACAATTTTGGATAACTAGTCGTGCTATGGATTACTCGATAAACATAGATCGTGTTGTCAATCAGTCTGTAAACACAGATATATTCGCCGCATATCAGCTTGCGATACCCTTTCTCTTGCAAAACAGAGTCTGAATACTGAGTACCCATTAATGGGTACTCAGTAAGCTTTTCAATGGAATCAAGAAGTTTGTCGGTAATTTTCATGTTTAAAATATTCTTCAGGGGTATTAGTACAATTAAAAAGTGGAGTCAATTGATACCAAAAATATTGACCGTGGCTGTAGGGAGAGTTATAACAACTTACGGGAA
>JBAYAL010000110.1:0-5859 GCA_041669825.1 Eubacteriales bacterium
AACAATTGCCGGATAACCGTAGTCCGCCAGAATGTCAACGATTTTATGACCATCAGTACAATGATCCAGAACTATATCCACATCAAATTCACGAGCAATTCTTATCGCCGTCATAATATCATCGGCCCTATGAGCATGAGCCCTAAGCGGCATTTTCTTATTTAACACATCAAGAAGTATTTCCATTCCCAATTCTCTTTCTGGAAGTTTATCAGGATCGCTTTTTCCCTGTTCAAGTTTTTCTGCATAATTCTGAGCATCTACCAAAGCCTGTCTGAGAAGTCCTGCTGTTCCCATTCTAGTCATAGGCATCTTTTTTTGTTCCCCATATACGCCCTTGGGATTTTCTCCAAATGCAATTTTTAAACCTGCTGGCTCTCTTACAATCATTTCATCAACTATTCTACCAACTGTTTTCACTACCACACCTGTTCCGCCAATAACATTAGCACTCCCAGGGCATGTAAAGGCAGCTGTGATTCCCCCTAGTCGAGCATCTCTAAAACCCTCATCTTCAGGATTTATACCATCTATTGCCCTAAGTTCAGGCGTAAGCGGATCTGACATTTCATTAATATCGTCACCTTCAAACTGATAAATTTCCTCACCAATTCCCACATGGCAATGAGCATCTATAAAACCAGGTAATACCCATTTACCCTCAGCATCCAATACTTTTATGCTTTTATCGATATTATTACTCTCAATAATTTTGTCTATATTCTCTAGCTTATTTCCTTGTTTTATAATTTTTTTTTTTTTACCTTTTTCTACTAAGATACTTCCATAGAACTCTTTCTCACCTGTCATCGTCTTTAGCAAGCCATTTGCAATAAGTATCCCGACTGAGTTATCTCCTACTATCATATCCATTCTCCTCCTTTAAACCTCTCTCATAGAAAGTGCAATTCTTTGTCTTTCAGCTTCTATACTCATTACTTTAACTTTAACAATATCCCCTACACTAACAACTTCCATTGGGTGTTTTATAAATTTATCACAAATTTGAGATATATGAACCAATCCATCATGTTTTATTCCAATATCCACAAACACCCCAAAATCAACGACATTTCTAACTGTACCTTCTAATATCATTCCTTCTTTTAAATCTTCTATTTTTACTACATCAGTTCTAAGAATAGGCTTTGGCAAATCTTCTCGGGGATCCCTACCAGGTTTTTGCAAAGCCTCAATAATATCTTTCACTGTTGGAACTCCTGCCTCAAATTCCTCAGCAATTTTTTCTGGATCAATAAAGCTTAATTCTTTACTTATTATTCTGCTTTTATCTCTCAAATCTATTAATTCAAAACCGACTTTTTTGAGTATTCTCTCAGCAAGCTCGTATGATTCAGGATGGACTGAAGTATTCTCCAAAGGGTTTTCCCCGTCAGGAACTCTTATAAAACCTGCACATTGAATAAATGACTGTTCTCCAAGTCTACTAACTTTTTTAAGTTCATTTCTTGATTTAAAGATGCCATTTTTATCTCTATACTGGACAATATTTTTTGCCACTGTGTTGTTAAGGCCAGATATATACCTAAATATCGCCGCAGAAGCAGTATTTATATCCACCCCCACAGTATTAACACATGATTCTACAACTCCAGTCAAAGAACTTTCCAGTGCTTTAGGCTGAACATCATGCTGATATTGCCCGACTCCTACTGCCTTAGGTTCTATCTTAACCAATTCTGCCAAAGGATCCTGAAGTCTCCTCGCAATTGAGACCGCACTTCTAAGCGATAAATCATACTCTGGGAATTCTTCTTTAGCCAGTTTGGATGCTGAATATACTGAAGCCCCTGCTTCACTGACAATTATATACTGCTGTTTAAGCTCTTTTTCCTTTATTAATTCGGCGACTATCTCTTCCGTTTCTCTAGACGCAGTACCATTACCAATCGCAATAATTTCAACATTATGTTTCATCGCAACTGAGTAAATGATTTCTTTGGCCTCTTCCCTCTTCTTTTGGGGAGGATGAGGATAAATTACCCCAACATCGCCAAGTTTTCCTGTTGCGTCCACGACTGCCCATTTACAACCTGTCCTAAATCCAGGATCAAGACCCATCATAATTTTTCCTCTTACAGGAGGTTGCAAAAGCAGTTGTCTGAGATTAGCTGCAAATACTTTAATAGCCTGTTCTTCCGCTAACAGTGTAATAGATGACCTTATATCTCGTTCGATTGAAGGAGCTATAAGCCTTTTATACGAATCCTGTATTACCTTTTGTATAATTTCAGCACACATCCCACTTTTCAAGTATCTTCTTTCTAGAAAAGCGATAATTTTGTCTGTTTCAACTTCAATTTTAACAGATAAAAATTCTTCTTTTTCTCCCCTATTAAGTGCTAGTACCCTATGGGCCGGTATTTTCCTTACAAGTTCCCTATAATCATAATACATTTCATAGGGTGACCTATCTGCTTTCTTAGCCTTAGCTACAATATCCCCTTCTCTAAAAGTAAGCTCTCTTATAATTTTTCTTACTTCCGCATCATCTGAAATGTCCTCTGCAATAATATCCTCTGCACCTGCAATTGCCTCTTGGTCTGAAGCAACGCCTTTCTCAGCATCAACATATTTCTTAGCCTCTTCGAGAATATTACCGCTTTCCGGTTGACTCCATATCCACATTGCCAACTGTTCAAGACCTTTTTCTCTAGCTATAGAGGCTCTAGTCCTCCTTTTCTGCTTATAAGGTCTATATAGATCTTCTACTTCCTGAAGTTTTACAGCCTGCTCAATTTTAGTCTTTAACTCTTCACTTAGCTTACCCTGTTCTTCAATTATATGAATGACTTCAGCTTTTCTCTTTTCAATATTTCTAAGATATTCCAATCTATCATTTAGTTCCCTGAGTACAGTTTCATCCAATTCGCCTGTTGCTTCTTTTCTATAGCGAGCAATAAAAGGTATTGTATTACCTGAATCGAGAAGATTTACGACCTGATTCACTTGTCCTATTTTTAGTTTTAATTCCTTGGCTATTATATGTATGATGTCCAATATTCTATCCTCCTGTATATAAAAAAAAGAAAGTCAGCGTTATTTAGGTAACGACCCAATACGCTGAACACAATAATCTTTTATGTAAATATGAGCCTTGCATACAAAACCTCACAGCTCTGTAAGTCCAAGGCTTATCTCTACAGCTTCATCTACTCTAAGCATAACTTCCTCATCAAGAACAGCAACTTTTTCTTTTAATCTAATTTTATCAATAGTACGAATTTGTTCCGTAAGGATTACTGAATTACGCTCAAGTCCGCTGCGTTTTGCATTCACTTCCACATGAGTAGGTAATTTTGCTTTGGTAATCTGAGAAGTAATAGCCGCAATAATTGTTGTAGGACTATACTGATTGCCAATGTCGTTTTGAATTACAAGAACAGGTCTTGTACCGCCCTGTTCTGAACCAATAACGGGGTTTAGCTCAGCATAAAATATTTCCCCGCGTTTAATACTCATAACCCACACTCCAGGCGAGTTTATCTTCATAGTACACTGTTGCTTCTTGTTCAGCCTGATATAAATCTTTTACAATTGATAAGTTTATTTGACCCATTTCTTGGTACCCTAGACGCATCTGTTCACGCATTCCTGCCTTTCTTCTTTCGCAAACAACTCTATTAAGAGCTTCCTTAATAAAATCGTTTCTATTGCGTTTTTCCATAGACACTATACCGTCAACTTCTTCCAAAAGGCTTTCCGGCAAACTAACAATTATTCGTTTGTTTTCTGCCACGCCAGGCACCTCCTTGAAAACTATCCAAAACACTCTACTTTATTATAGCTAATATCATCCCAAAGTGTCAACGAAACATCCATATTGTACAAGTAAAATTTATAGAATATGGCATTCTTTTACTATGTAATATATGGAAATAGCTTATCCTTCACAAAATCTTTTGACCACAGCCCTATGGGCCATTATTTCCAAATCATCTTCAAGTAATACCCATTTTTCACCTTTTTCTTTTCTTCTTACTGCAAGACCTAGTAACAGGTCTGCAAATCTAGGATTTTTAGGTAAAAGTGGTCCGTGCAAATATGTCCCAAAAACATTTTTATATTGAACACCCTCAAACCCATCTTCCCCATTATTACCAAACCCTTTTATTACTTTTCCAAGGGGCTTAAGGCCCTCTCCAAGATATGTTTTTCCAGAGTGATTTTCAAAACCAGTAAGAGTATTTAAAGCTACTTTCAAATCACTATCCTGCAAGACAGAATAATTATGGTCTATTGCATTTTTTAAGTCAACATCCATTTCTGCAATTAGATTTCCAATTAACCGCTTTTTTCCCCCTACAGTGTAAAGATCAAGTATTCCCAGACCAGGAATCTTTTCACCTTCAAATGTGTGATAATACTTTCCCAACATTTGATAACCACCACAAATAGCTAAAACTACAAGCCCATTTTCTATCGCTTTCCTAAATTCTTTTTCCCTTTTCTTTAAATCATCAACAAGTATCTCTTGTTCTCTATCTGACCCTCCGCCAATAAAAAGAATGTCTACTCTGCTAAAATCAATCTCGTCTCCTAATGATATTCGTTTAACATCAGTTTCTATTTTTCTCCATTTACACCTAGCAGTCAAGGCTAGAACATTTCCCCTATCTCCATATAAATCAAGCAAATCAGGATAAAGATGACAAATGTTAATTTTCATTAGCTCACCGCCCTTGTCTGTAAAATGGCAGTCTGCTTATTATCAAGTATCTCTCTTATCGGAAAAAGAGCCGTATAAGTAGGTAGGATATAAACAACCTTATTTTCTCCTGCCATAACATTTTGCAACAACTTTACTGCTTCCTCCAAATTGTTCTCTATCAGAATAATTTTTTCGTCCAACCCCGCATATTTCAGTCTTAAAGCCATGTCCTCTGCTCTAAGTCCAGAGCAGACAATCCTATAAATTCTATCACTACAAGCATTAAGAATTTCAAAATCAACATCCCACAACCAAGAAATATCCCTGCCATCAGCCGCCAAATCATTTATCGCTATGAGGACAACTATTTTCTGGGGAGCTGCAACAATAGTGTGTATAACCTGATTAAAACCAGTTGGATTTTTGACCAAAGTAAGCGTTATCTGTCCTTCAGGAAGAGAAAACTTTTCCATCCTTCCGGCATCAGATACATAATTTTTTAAGCCCTGCCGTATCACTTCCCTAGAGATTCCTAACCTCTCCGCAGCAGCAAATGCAGCCAAAGCATTATATAAATTATAAAAGCCCTGTATAGGAATACTGCAATCCCAACTTTTAGCATTATCTTCACACATGTTTTCTTGTGTTTCTCCTACAACTTCTGTTGTACCTAATGCCTGATTTTCTGTTATTTCCACTCTAAAATTTAGTCCTGCACTATCCTGTCTTACATCCTTTGCACACATTTGCAGCTCTGGTCGTTCAAATTCACACCCAGGACAATTATAAATCCCCAATTGACCGTAGTGAAACAAAGTATAATTCAATTCCCTACCACAAAACGGACAATATTTTCCTTCCCTCGTTTCAAGACTTTCCACACTACTTACAGGCAAACACTCTACTCCATAACTATATACTTTTTCTCTATTCCAACCAAACTGGGCCACAAGAGGATCATCAGCATTCAAAATCAATTCTGTATCAGGCGAAAGTGCTTCCTTTACAAGCTTTACTGTCGTATCAACTTCACCATACCTGTCAAGCTGATCCCTAAAAAAATTAGTTATCACAGCCATTCTAGTTTTTAACTGTCCACTAATTCTGGGTACAGTTGCTTCATCCACTTCCAAAAGGAGTAACGATGCAAGTGGTTTACCCGTAACAGTTGTATTTTGCAAAAGGGC
>JBAYAL010000111.1:0-5843 GCA_041669825.1 Eubacteriales bacterium
AGAAGTATCATTTTTTTTCAGCTGCAAATCTGGCTGCGCCTAAAAGTGGTGTGCGTTCATTAAGAATGACATAGACAGGAATTTTGTGCATAAGGGGAGAAAAACGTCCTTTAGCTAAGAATGATTTCATAAATGTACCGTCAAGTAGTTTAGGTAATATTTTTGGGGGGATTCCTCCTCCTAGATAGACTCCGTCTAAGCTAAGAGACTTAAGAGCAAGGTTACCTGATTCTGAGCCGAGAATACTGACAAAAATATTAAGTGCTTGGACACAAAGAGGACAGCTTTTAGCAAGAGCCTTCTTGGTAATATCTGCAGGAGTAAGTTGTTCAGGCATTTTTGCTGCTAAGGGGTTAACGGAGGTTATTTCTTTATGTGAAAAATCATAGTGTCTTAAAAAATTATAGATATTTACTATTCCTGGTCCACATAGGATACGTTCATAACTGACATGTTCAAACTTGGCTTTTAGAAAGCGCCAAAGTTCAATTTCCAACTCTGTTTGGGGAGCAAAATCGCAGTGTCCTCCTTCGGTTGGGACAATGTTACCATTTGCAAGGACAAGGGATTCACCAAGACCTGTACCAGGTGCGATTACTGCTATGTTTTGTGTGGAGTTAAGATTAAAAGATATTGTAGAAGAAGCAAAATCAGGGTTTAAGGTTTCCTGATTAAGCATACATAGATCATCAGATTCAAGTTCAAAAATGCCTTTGGCTAAGGCTACAAGGTCGTTTGTAAAGCTGACATTAGGAATAAAATCTAAATGATTGCGTAATTTTTCCAGGTTTATGGTCAAATTCAAATTAACCATATGGCAGGAATTGTTTTCAATTGGACCGGCAAAGCAAAAGCAGGCAGAAGTAATGTTATTTTTGTTAGGTGAAAATTTATTAAGAAAAGATAATACTGCTTTTTCGGGGTCTGAAATGCTATTACTAGCAAACTTTTCTTCACAAACGAGTAGAAGCTTATTATTATTTTCTTTGAAGAGGGCAAGTATTGTTTTTGTTCCGCCAAAATCACCTGATAAGAGCATTTTAATCACCTCTAATTTAATATAATTAATTTAATTTTTTTGATAAAAGCCAATTTCATAAAAATGAATTTGTTTCTTAGCCGTAGCTACCTATAATTGGCATGGGAAAGTGGTATGTTTACGTGATGTATATTTGGTAACATATAAGTTACTGTACTAATTATATATTACCAGATAAAATAGAGTTGTATAATAAATAAATACAAGAACAACACATAACAATTATTTATTACTTAAAAATTAAGAATTGATTAAAATTGTATAGCTATAGCGATAACTATATAAAAGGAGAGAAGTATATGATTCAGGAACGTTTTAAACTTTGGTCAACAAATGAGTATTTTGATAAGGAAACTCGCAGTGAGCTTCTTTCCTTAAATAACCAGCAAGAAATTGAGGAACGTTTTTATACTGAACTGGAATTCGGGACAGGAGGGATGAGGGGTATTTTAGGTGCTGGTACCAACAGGATGAATCGTTATGTAATACGAAAAATTACGCAAGGTATAGCTGACTCGATAAGGGGATATGGAGAAAAAGCCTGTAAAATGGGAGTTGTTATTGCCTATGATTCCAGGAGAAAGTCTGAGGAGTTTGCGTTGGAAACGGGATTGGTTTTGGCGGCTAATGGGATTAAGGCATTTCTGTTTGATCGCTTGCGTCCTACTCCTGAACTTTCATTTGCAGTTAGATATTTTAAAGCTATTGCTGGGGTTATGATTACTGCTAGCCATAATCCGAAAGAATACAATGGGTATAAGGTGTATTGGGAAGATGGGGGTCAAATACCACCGGATAAAGCAGATGTGATAGTAAAAAGTATTGCAGCAAGAGAAGATTGGTTGGGGATAATACCCATGAATATTGAAGAAGCAAAAAGAACTGGTTTGCTTGAGATTATTGGAGAAAAAGTAGATCAGGTATATTTGGATGAGGTAAAGAAGCAGCTCCTTTTCCCTGAACTTATTAAGAGTAAAGGAGGAAAAGTTAAGATAGTATATACTCCTTTACACGGGACAGGAAATGTACCTATAACAAAAATAATGAATGATGTTGGTTTTACTTCTTTCTTTGTTGTGCCTGAACAAAAATTGCCAGATACTGAGTTTTCTACCGTGAGGGTGCCAAATCCAGAAGATGCTGCAGCTTTTGAACTGGCCCTGAAATATGGGAAGGAACTTGAGGCGGATATTTTGTTGGCAACAGACCCTGATGCAGATAGGTTAGGCATGTATCTGAAAAATAAAGACGGAGATTATGTATGTTTTACAGGTAATCAGATAGGTGTAATTCTAGAGTATTATTTGCTCTCTCAAAGAAAAAAAATGGGTAAACTACCTGATAATGCGGTTGTAGTAAAAACGGTTGCCACAAGCGATTTAGGTGATGCAGTAGCTGATGAATTTGGGGTAAAAACAGTAAATGTACTGGTAGGTTTTAAATTTATTGGAGAAAAAATCAAGGAAATGGAAGAAGAAGGGTGGGGTACATATCAGTTTGGATTTGAGGAAAGCTATGGATACTTGGCTGGAACACATGCGAGGGATAAAGATGCAGTTGTTGCAGCGGTGCTCCTAACAGAAGCTGTTTTGTATTATAAAGAAATAGAAAAGAAAACTCTTTTAGATGTATTAGATGAAATTTATATTAAACATGGTTACTATTTAGATGAACAAAAATCAGTTACATTTAAAGGTAAAGAAGGAAAGAATAGAATTGCTTTGATAATGGAAAGATTGCGTAGTGCGGAAAAAATAGAAATAGCGGGAATCCCAGTTGCTAGAATAGATGATTATCAGAGCTGTAAGGGTAAAATCTTAAAAGATCAAAGCGAATGTCTTTTGAACTTGCCTCATTCAAATGTACTGCGGTTTTCTTTTGAAGGGGGAGGCTTTGCTATGGCTAGGCCATCTGGAACAGAGCCGAAGATTAAATTCTATTTTTCAGTAAAAAGCGATTCACCAGAAAAATTGCAGAGTACGATGGAAAATGTGAAGGAAGATTTTCTGGCTCTAGTAAAAGATTTAATAGAGTAGAAATTGTGGGGTCGAGACCTTTGCCCTGCAATAGTACTTTTCGACTTTTTGCAGCAGAATAAGGTATTAATTATAGATTTAATAAACCGCGGATAATTTGATTTGTGAATATTGTATGATGCAAAAACGCCTTGACTTTCATTGCAAGTCAAGGCGTTTTTGGGTATTAGGCCGGAAAATAACCCAGCTCTTTTATAGTATGTTTAATATCATCTTGATCAAAATCGTTTCCACGTATTCGTACTGATTTGGTTGAAAGATTTACATCCACATCTTCAACTCCCTCTAGTTGGGATACCATTTTTATAATACTATTGGCACAGTGATTGCAAGACATACCGGATACTTGGATTGTAAGGTCGCGGTGTTCATTCATAATAGTTGCAGTCTCCTTTTTAAAATATTTTTGGTATATTCTGTTTCCTATGCTTCTAATAAGGAGTAGAAGAAAAATTGCTGCAATAATGAGTTTTAAAATTTCACTTGTAGAACCATGAGAGATGTGTGCTACGGTAGAAGGTAGAGCATAACTTCCCCCAGTAATGAAATCAAATAACAAACCAAAAACTATAGCCATAACGGTTACACTGAAAATATATAGGGCAGTTACTTTTTTACCTAAGGTTTTAATTAGAACAGATATTGAAGCAGCGTTGGTTACTGGTCCAGCAAAGAGAAAAACAAAAGCAGCCCCAGGACTGAAACCTTTCATCATAAGTGTAATTGCAATTGGAATGGAGGATGTTGAACAAATATACATTGGGAGACCAATTGCAACCATAAGGAGCATTGCAGGTAGACCAGATGTTAAACCATATTTAACAAAAAAAGTATCAGGTATCAGTTGATTTATCAAAGCAGCGATAATAATCCCTATTACAAGGTGAATAGCAATGTCATCGAGCATTTCAATAAAAGCATAAGAAAACAGTCTTTTTATTTTACCCCTAATTGTTGTTGGTTTATTCTTAGCTTCATTCAGAGTATTATTGTGACTGTGGTTATGACTGCATCCACAGCTGCTATCTTTGGATGAACAAGAAATGTTTGCAGTACCTAAGTTTTCGGTGAGCTCATTTTTAACCGTTTTACTAATTAAAGTTCCTCCGAAAATTCCGGATAGAAAGGCAGCAATAGGACGGTAGATTGCTAGAGGAAGTCCCAGCATTCCGTATGTTGCAATAATACTGTCTATGCCTGTTTGGGGAGTAGATATTAGAAAAGATGCTACGGCTCCGGTAGAAGCTCCGCTTTTACGTAAAAACACAGCAGTAGGAATAACTCCGCAGGAACAAAGGGGAAGAGGTACGCCCAAAAGAGAAGCCTTGATAACAGAGGAAATACTATTTTTACCTATATGCTTTGTTACCAATTCTGCGGAAAAAAAGACATGGAGTAATCCAGCAAAAAATAAACCTATAACTAGATAGTAGGCCATATCAATGAATAGGATATATATATCGTTGAAAAATGCTGTGATACTCATAAGTTAATACATCTCCTTTATTAAAAATATTATAAAAATAGTATTAGGTTGATAGGAATAGTAGGGTTATAGAGTAAGGAAATCTATATTAGCAGTTATATTATAAAGCGAAAATGTATTACATCTTTTCAAAGATTTCTAAGGGGAAAAATTAATGTGACAAATGTTCAAGACCTTGAGTAAGAATTCGATATACATGGTCATCATCAAGAGAATAGAAGCTTAGTTTTCCTTCTCTTTTATTTTTTACCAATCTGTTTTGGCGAAGAATTCTTAACTGATGAGAGAGTGCAGATTGGCTCATATTCAGAACATTGGCAAGGTCGTTGACACAAAGTTCATTATTGAGAAGAGCAAACAGAATTCTGATACGGGCGTAATCTCCGAATACCTTATAAAAATCAGCTAACTCAATGGAAATATCTTCACTGGGGAGATGGCTTATTGTATTTTCAGCCATAGGGTTAATATAATCAGACATAAAAAATCCTCCTAAATAGCAACATCTATTATCAAACGCATGTACATGTGTTCATATGTATAATAATAGATGTCTGCAAGTTAGTCAATAGCTAATAGAAAATTTATTAATATCAAAAAATATTAAAATTAAGATGCTGATTAAAAGACTAATGTATATAAGTCTTTTAATCGCATCTTCTATTAGAATTTTATATATTTTTGGGGGTTGATAAATTCTTTTGAATAGTAACATTAAGCAGTATAAGATTTGTTTGCGAAGTAGCACATGTAGTACAAAAAGCTTATTTGACATCAATATTATATTCTTTTAATTTTCTATACATAGTGGTTTTACTCAGCCCTAACAACTCAGCAGCTAAAACAACATTATTTTTGCTGGACTCCAACGCAACTCCCATAAGGGTTTTCTCCCAATCTTTTAAAGAAAAACCGATCTCTGATAGGCAAAAGGTTTTTTCGCTGTCTTGGCTAAGGTTATCCAATGTTATACTTGCGGGAAAGCTTTCACAAACATATGCAGGAAGACTTTCCTTCTGAATGACAAGACCATCTTCTATTCTTACGGCATATATTATGGCATTTTCTAATTGTCGTACATTCCCCGGCCAGTTATATTTTCTAATGCAATTAAGAGCATCTTCGCTTATTTGCAGTAACGGCTTGCTCATTTTCTCACAATATTTTCGGATAAAATACTTTGTCAGGATATCAACATCATTTCCCCTTTTACGCAAGGGTGGGAGGTCAATATATAGTGCCAACATGCGATAATACAAATCCTCTCTGAATTGTCCCTCCC
>JBAYAL010000112.1:0-5728 GCA_041669825.1 Eubacteriales bacterium
AAATCGTTAGATGCCCCAGTACTTATCTCATGCAAAACAAGCGCTTCGGCAACCCTTCCACCAAGAAGCATAGTTACCTGATCAATAAGCTGTGATTTAGTCATATAATTTCTATCTTCTTTTGGAAGCAGTAGGGTATAACCACCTGCACTCCCTCGAGGAATAATAGATACTTTATGCAAAGGATCTGTGTGAGGAAGGAAATCGCCCAACAAAGCATGCCCCGCTTCATGATATGATACAAGTTTCTTCTCATAATCACTTATTACCCTGCTCTTTTTTTCAGGCCCTGCAATAACTCTTTCAATAGAATCTTCAAGAGCTTTCATCGAAATCGTATTATGATTTCTACGCGCAGACAAAAGTGCAGCCTCATTTATAAGATTTGCCAAGTCAGCACCTGTAAATCCTGAAGTTCTTCGTGCCAAAACAGATAAATCAACTTTAGGCGCAAGAGGTTTCCCTTTGGAATGAACATTTAATATTTCTTCCCGACCTTTAACATCAGGAACACTAACCACAACCTGACGATCAAACCTTCCCGGCCTAAGAAGCGCAGGATCAAGAATGTCTGGACGGTTAGTTGCAGCAATTATAATAATCGTTTCATTTTCGTTAAATCCATCCATTTCAACTAAGAGTTGATTTAAAGTCTGTTCACGTTCATCATGTCCTCCGCCAAGTCCAGCACCACGTTGACGACCCACTGCATCTATCTCATCAATGAATACTATACATGGCGAATTCTTTTTTGCCTGTTCAAATAAATCACGAACACGCGATGCACCTACCCCTACAAACATTTCAACAAAATCAGAACCGCTTATACTATAAAACGGAACTCCTGCTTCGCCTGAAACGGCTCTAGCTAAGAGCGTTTTCCCAGTCCCTGGAGGGCCAAAAAGCAACACCCCTGTCGGTATTCTAGCACCAATATCAAGAAATTTTTGGGGACTTTTAAGAAATTCAACTATTTCCTGCATCTCTTCTTTTACTTCATCTACCCCAGCAACATCTTTAAAAGTAACTCTTTTATCATCTGAAACCAGTTTAGCTTTACTCTTGCCAAACTGCATGACTTTATTACCGCCACCCTGTGTCTGTTGCATCATATAGAAGAACAATGCGCCAATAATCAAAATTATAAACAATGTTGGCAGAGCAGCAAACCACCATGGTGGCTCCTCTGGTACTTTATAATCCCGTGGAACCTTATGTTCATCTAGGCTTTCTAGAAGATTTTGGTCCGATAATGGTCCATTTACTTCGTAAGAACTACCATCACTCATAACTATTGTGTATATATTTACCTTATCATTAACTTCAATTGATACTTCACTTACCTTGTTTTCAGTAATCGCCTGTTTAAACCCATTGTAATCCAGACTCTTATCAATTTCTGCAGGAGGATTTGCCCACCTGATAAGCATTATTGCCAGTAAAATAATAAGCAAATATATTGCTGCGTTTTTGAAAATTTTAATCTTTAGTTCCTCCTCTCATACAGAAAACATTAGTTTAAGAACATTATTATACATTATAAAAAAACAATATGATTATTATATCATGCACTAGAACCTTTTACAATCAATCCAAATTAGCTTATTTTTCATATTTAAGCATTAGCCAAACTTTCTCTGATCCTTTATCTTCACTAGGTATAAAGCTATCACTTCTGCATATACCAGGTATCCATACAACTATTGACCCAACTGCAATAACTGGAAATTTATTTCTTAACTCTTGTTTGATTTTATGCTCCTGAAAAATCTTTTTTAACAATTTTCTTCCCACACCTGAAAAGTACATTCTATCGCCACTTCTACGGCCCCTGCATACTAATGGATATTTTTGTAAACTGATTTCTTTTTTATTTAATACTGTCAAATAGCAATTCTTTTCCTCAGGATTATATTCCGGACAGCTATTAAAAATTCCTACTTGAATTTCAAACGGCGCTATAGATATCATTTTATCAGAATCAAATTTTAATTCTTTTTCCAAAAAATCAAAACTTTTTTGTTCACATTTCTCACTTTTGAATTCTTCCCTAAAAAACGAAAACCCATTCTCTTTAGCTTCAACTTTTAAACCTGGCAAATCTTGTTTCCAACCAATTTTCATACCTTTTTGAATTATTTGCTCAATATATTTATACTCAATACCTCGAGGATCTCCAGAAATGAGTGAAGCTGCCTTTCTCAATAAACGTGAAATCAGGGCTTTATGTTCGTCCCAAGCCCCATATGAAAGTATTACTTGTGTAGCAGTATTTTCCAGACAATAGTCCTCCCATTTTTTCTGAACCTGAATCCCAATATAATCCTCATCCTCACGCAAGAGATCTGCCGTTCTTCCAAGAGCCTCTTGCACCCTTATATTATAATTTTGTTCTAGGACAGGAATAAGCTCAAGTCTTATTTTATTGCGATCATAAACAGGCTCAAAATTACTATTATCGGTTGCATATATTAATTTTTCTTTATTTAAATATTCAATTATTTCTTTTTTAGATACTTTTAAAAGGGGACGAATCATACCATCTTTAAAGGGATATATACCAGCCAAGCCTGCCGTACCACTCCCCCGGAACAGACGATAAAGAACAGTTTCCGCCTGATCTCCAAGATGATGGGCTGTTGCCAAAATATTGCACCCGTAATTATTCATATCCTCCTTCCATCGTTCATAGCGCCATTCACGTGCAGCTAATTGAAATGATTCCCCTTTTTCAATTGCATATTTTTTAGCATTAAATTTATGAACAATACATGGTATCCCCAATACATCAGCCAAATTTTTTACAAGCTCTTCTTCTTCTTCTGATTCCCTTCTAACCCCATGATTAACGTGAGTTACTACTAAAGAGATATTGTCATCCTTATTTTCAAATGCATATCTACTTAAAATATGTATCATTGCAATGGAATCAGGCCCTCCCGATACTGCAGCTAGGATTTTAGAACCTGGTTTTATCAAATTTGGTAAAACCCCTAGACTCAATTTTTCATACATTACTTTTCCTCACAACAGCTCTAAATGCTTCTCATTCTAATTTTCCACAAATTTTCTTAAAAGTCAAAGTTTTATTCTTTAAAAAAATTTTCTTTTCTTTTAACTACAAGTACTACCCCATCATCCTCCATATGCCCACCTGACAATTTTCTAGCCTCAGATACTATTAAATCTGCAAGTTCCTGTGCTGAAGATACCTCTGTTATCTCAATCAATTTTCTAATCCAGCTTTCATTATCTTCATTATTTTTACATACATCAATAACTCCATCAGTAACAATTACAATTGTTTCGTTTTTAAAATTAATATCTACTACTGGAATTTCAATCTCATTCAATATCCCAACAGGCAAACTTGAAGTCTTAACAACTCTTACCTTACCACTTTTTTTGATAAATGTTGGGGCAGCCCCTATTTTTACCAATCTAGCTTTCTCAGATTCCATATCAAGTATTGCCATATCAATAGTAACAAAAGTTTCTTCAGGGGAACGAAGTACAAGAATAGAATTAAGTGCTTTTACCGCCCCCTCAGGTTCAAACCCAGTACAAAGCAACTGCTCTAAAATTGTTAGAGCTGCCGAACTCATTCTTGCAGCTTCTTCACCAACCCCCATTCCGTCACAAACAATTATAGCATTCTTTCCAGAAGATAACGGAACTGAATTATAGTTATCACCACTTATTCCGTTACCCGATTTTATAAATGTTGCAACTCCCATGTCTAAATATTGTCTGTGCTGACGTGACCAAAGCAGGGGTTTTCCTTCCTCAACATTATGTTTTGAATACAGCTCTTTTGCAAGATGCCCAATTACCTGGGATACACTTTTATACTGTTCAGCAAGAGCTTCCTTGTTAAGCGCCATTCTCTTTTGCCAACTCTCCCTGTCGCTTTGCTGTTCAACTATAAACCTTGAAGCGAGTGCAATCTCTTTTAATTTTCCACAATATTTCTTCCATTCAGGAGGAAGTTGCTCGCTATCATAGTTTTCAGCATTCTCCATATATATAAATAAATCATACATAAAATTATATGTTCTATAGAACTCTCTCTCCCAACAACAATCCATGGTAGGACAATTTTTACAGACCCGTTCCACAAGTGTATTCATCATTTCTGGTACTTCTGGGTGAATTTGATGTGTCTCTATCCCTGCCGCCTGATAACCATAGGCAAGCTGGTCAAATATTTCAGCAATAGTCTTCACCTTGCTGACAGTTGTTTCAATTTCAGGCATAAACTTTTTATCAAAAGTATCACTCTTTTTTGCCTGACTAGGTAAAACAACAAACAGTAAGAGGGCAATCCCTGAAGAATATAATAAACTCTGTAAATCACCATAGTTCATAATAATTCCAAATAATAAAATAACCGCCGTATATGACGCACAAATACCAACTTTCCCAAATCTATTAAATCCTCCACATGTAAATCCAAGCAACCCAAATATTCCTGCGTAAACTAAATTTTCTACTCCTATATTTTCCCACAACAAAAACCCCAGGACCGCCCCAGCTCCAGCTCCTGACCCTGCACCATATTTATTGGAAATATATAAAACGAAAAAGCATAACACTACTAATTGCAAATTAACCTGGGCAAAATATATTCCCTGCAATCCACTCAGCAATACAGCTAAGATTAATAACCAAACAAAAGCTTGATCTCCTTTAAATACCCCTTTATAGACATTCTCCCTGCAATGCATTGCGTAATTAATTATAATTGTAAATGCTACCGCCACAACACTTTGCACAGCTATAAACAATACTCCCTCAGCAGAAAAATTTTCTAGCAACATTACAGTGACTCCAAATATAAAACTAATTAACCCCAGCATCCCCGCCATCCAAAATTCAGAGCCTTTTTTGTTTTTTATTATTTTCTCAAATAAAATAACTAATATTATTGTTGGAATTATAATGCCTAGCAACTTATAATTCGTTACTGAAATTACCCCAAGTAAAATACCAATGAATCCAAACGGCATTTTTTTCTCTTGGTTAATAATTAACACAGTCGCAAACGCTAATCCAAATGGAAATACTCCTGCAATGCTTGCCCTTGAAAGCAAAAAACCAAATAACGTTATCAAAACACAACTTTTGCCGATTGTTGCGATTTTCCCAATCCCATGCTCTATTTTAATCGATGCCCATTCAGCCATAATGTCACCTCTTCCATTTTATGCAATCATTATAGCTTGTACACCCCGTGAATATTGTCTAACTGGGTAACTCTCAAACTTCAACATCTTACCTATTTACCAATCATTCTAATTATATCTATAAATATCAGTTATTTTCGCTAATAATTCTAACAAATATAAATTTCACTTTATCTATATGCTAAAAAATTAACTGCCTGTCATCTTTCAGACAGGCAGTTTTTATAATTTTAAAATACTATTCAGCTTTTTTAGGTGCTACAACTATTTCACCTTTTCTAACTAATCCCAATTTTTCCCTTGCTAACTGTTCAATATAACTAGGAGTATTAAGCATTTCTATTTCTTTTCTTAATTCTTCGTTTTGAGCCAATCGTTCCTGCTTCATTTCATACAATTCATTTTTTTGAGCTTCCATAGCTCTATCCATTTTTAATAACTCTCTTGTCCAATTTCCGGCTATCAAAACAACAATTACCAATATAAACGAAACAAATATTGCAAATCTTTTTTTAGTAGCTTTTCTTCTTTTTTTATTTATT
>JBAYAL010000113.1:0-5726 GCA_041669825.1 Eubacteriales bacterium
AAAGTACTGTTGCTAGAATGGTTGCTGAAAAGCTCGGTATGCAGTATCTGGATACAGGTGCGATGTATAGGGCTTTAACTTATAAGGTGCTTAGTTCTGGTATTATGATAAATGACGAAAAAAGTGTAACTCAATTGGCTAGAAATACAGAGTTAGAAGTTGAAAATAGAGAGAGACTGTATGTTTGGTGTGATGGAGAAGAAATAGGGTTAAAAATAAGGAGTACAGAAGTAACCAGAGCGGTGTCTGTAATTGCAGCCTATTTTGGTGTGCGGGAATATATGGTCGGTTTGCAGAAAAAAATTGCTTTACAAAAAAATGTAGTAATGGATGGAAGAGATATTGGTACAAATGTTCTTCCCAATGCCAATCTAAAAATTTTTTTGACAGCTTCGTTGGAAGAACGGGCTAAAAGAAGATATTTTGAAATAAAAAAGGCAGGTAAAGAGTGTGTTTTAGAAGAGCTGATTTCAGATATTAAATTGAGAGATAAAAATGATTCTCAGAGAAATTATGCACCTTTAAAACCAGCAGTTGATGCTATAATTCTAGATACTACGGAATTGTCTCTAGAAAATGTTGTTGATAGAATTGTTGCTATGTCGAGGAGGCAGCGAGAGGGTGACAATATACAGAATAAGTAGAGCTCTTGTTAGATTTCTTTTGAAAATAAAGGGCTATAAAGTAGAAGGCTTAAAAAAATTTCCTGTAAAAGGGCCAGTTATTATTGCGGCGAACCATCTCAGTGCATGGGATCCTGTGCTTGTTGCCTGTGCTTTAGATAGACAGGTATTTTATATGGGGAAGGAACAGTTGTTTGACGTTCCTATTTTTGGGAAGTACTTATTAAAGGTAGGGGTTTTTCCAGTAAAAAGGGGTCACAGTGATATCAGGGCCATTAGAAAATCTTTAGATATTTTAAAAAATGGTAAAGTTTTAGGTGTTTTTCCTGAAGGAACCCGCTTGAAAACTGGTGAAATTCAGGATGCTATGTCAGGAATTGTCCTTATTATGGAGAAAAGTAAAGCACCGGTTGTTCCCATAAAAGTGTATGGGACTGTTGATTTTTTAAAAACGAAAAGAGGAAATTCTGGAGTTATTATAGGAGATCCTATTTATCCAGGCCAGATTAATCCTCCTGAAAATGCAGATAATAGTCGCTTGTGGATTGCCAACGAGATTATGAAAATTGTGAAACAAATATAATTTATAAAGTAAATTAGGAGGAATTCTATATTTCCTCAGCGAAATTATGCTATATGTAACTAAAGGGGGGCAGCTATTGAATATTGTTAGAGCGGAAAAGGCTGGTTTTTGCTTTGGGGTAGAAAGAGCTATTGAATTAGCAGAGAAAACTTCTGCTAGCGGGAATACTGTTTCACTTGGACCGCTTATACATAATCAACAGGTTGTTGACTACTTGAAAGAGAAAGGAATAAAGGTAGCTGATTCTTTGGAAGAAGTAAAAAAAGGACAACAGTTGGTTATTAGATCACATGGAGTCCCACCTTTTATCTATAATGAAGCGAGAGATAAGGGCATTAATATTGTGGACGCTACATGTCCTTTTGTTCAAAAAGCTCAAAAGCTCGCAGCTAAATCTTCCAAAGATAATTTTGTTATTGTAGTCGGGGATGGTGATCATCCAGAAATTAAAGGGATTCTAGGTTGGGCTGGAAAAAATTCCAGAGCAGTAGAAACACTTGAAGAAGCAAAACAATTGCCACATTATTCTAGTCTCGCAGTCTTAGCACAGACTACCCAAGCTAAGAATAATTTTCTCAAAATTGTAGAAGAACTAAAATCTCATACTGATAATCTGGTTGTACATAATACTATTTGTAATGCAACCTCTGAAAGGCAAGATTCTGCAAGAAAAGTAGCAAAAGAAGTTAGTGTTATGTTGGTTGTTGGGGGACGGAATAGTTCCAATACTCGTAAATTGGGAACAATATGCAGTGAAGAAACAAAAACTTATTTAATTGAAACTGCTGATGAATTACAGCAAAACTGGTTTGATGATGTTGAAAATGTAGGTTTGACAGCAGGAGCATCAACACCAGATTGGATAATTGAGGAGGTTTTTATAAAATGTCAGAAATTATTGAAAATGAAAATATAGCATTGAAGGAAGAGGTGTGTCAAGCTGTGCATTCTGAAGAGGATAAAGTTGTAGAAACAGAAATAGTCGAAGGAACAGGAATAGAAACAGTAGAAGAAACAGAAATAGAAATTAACCAGGAAGATATGATGGCGAATTTTGATAACAAACTTCCTAAGTTGTTTCGCGGTGCAATTATTTTAGGTACTGTTGTCAAAATTAAAAATGATGAAGTGTATGTTGATATTTGTTGGAAATCTGAAGGAATAATTCCAGCAAATGAAATTTCAGCGACTAAGGTTTTAGATGTGAATGAAATCTTAAAAGTTGGAGACAAAATTACCACCATGGTTTTAAAAGTTGAAAATGAAGATGGACATGCAGTATTGTCTAGACGTAGGGCCAAAGAAATTGAAGCAAGGGAGCAACTAACTACCTTTGCAGAAACAAAAGAAGAAATTCAGGCTGTAGTTACAGAAGCAGTCAAAGGTGGTTTGCTTGTTGACCTTGGTATGAGAGGATTCATACCGGCTTCTCAGATACAACTTGGTTATGTTGAAGATTTAAACCAGTTTGTTGGACAGACATTACGTCTTAGGGTTATAGAATTTGATGAATCAAATAAAAAATTGGTTCTTTCCCAAAAAGTTATTTTGGCTGAAGAACAGCAAGAAAAGAAAAAGCAGTTGTTTAGCACAATTAAAGAAGGAGACGTTTTGAACGGTATAGTGCGTCGCCTGACAGATTTTGGGGCTTTTATAGATATTGGCGGAGTAGATGGATTGTTGCATATATCTGATATGGCTTTTTCTAGAGTCAAACATCCTTCTGAATATGTCAAAGTTAATGATGAAGTTGAAGTAAAAATATTATCAATTGATGCTGAAAGAGGTCGAATTTCATTAGGACTTAAACAACTAAAATTAGATCCTTGGCTTTCTGTAGGCGATAAATATGCTGTGGATTCTATTGTGAAAGGCAAGGTTGTCCGCATTGCAACTTTCGGTGCTTTTGTACAGCTTGAAGATGGTGTTGATGCGTTAGTTCATATTTCACAACTTGCTGACCGTAGAATCGCTAAAGTTGATGAAGTTGTTAGTGTTGGCGAAATTATTACAGCTAAAATTATTGAGTGTAAACCTGAAGAAAAAAGAATTAGTTTGAGTATTCGCGAAGTCCTCTCTGATGAAAGAAAATCAGAAGAAAAGGAATTGATTGAAAGTCAGGAAGAGGAGCCAAATGTTACAATTGGTGATTATGTAAGTGAAGTGGCAAAGGAAAAATCCGAAGAGTAATTAATAGGAACATTTTGTAAGTTGATGGCTTCTTGCTCTCCGCAGGAAGTCATTTCTGTATTTTTAGTTTTTGAGGAGGGAAAAAATGACTGGTTTAAAAAAAAGACCTCAAAAACCAGATTTTATATTATTATTTTCTGCATTAGCAATATTAGCAGTAGGTTTGATTATGGTGTTAAGTGCAAGTTCGCTTTTTTCATATGAAAATACCAGTAGTTCTTATTCATTGTTTTTTAAACAGTTGAAATTAGCTGGATTTGGGTTATTTACAGCCATTATTGTGAGTTTCCTGCCATACAAATACTGGAAAAAATTCTCTGGTCTTGGAGTTATTGTTTCCATATTCTTATTGATATTAGTGCGGTATAGTGATATGTCTGATACAATAAAAGGTTCAGCTAGGTGGCTGAATATTGCGGGGATTACTGTTCAGCCGTCCGAAATAGCTAAATTGGCTTTAGTTGTATTTTTTGCCTATATTTTGTCCAGATATCCTGTGAAAACTGGAAAAGATGCTTTAGTGGCAATTATTGTGCTTGGTGTTGTTTCTTGGTTGGTATATAAACAGCCCGATTTAGGAACTACAATAGTTATTGCTCTTACATGTTTAGCAATGCTTTTGCAAACGGAATTATCATTATTGTACTTTTTAGTTTCAGCTCCAATTGTTGGATTTTGTGGATACTATCTTGTAAGGCGTAACGAGTATCAATGGAATAGAATTCTTGGTTGGCTAGATCCATGGGGATATGCATCATCTTTTGGGTATCAGGGTGTTAATGCCCAGATAGCTCTTGCTACAGGTGGGTTGTTTGGAATAGGTATAGGTAGAAGTTATCAAGTTTTTGGTTATTTGCCTGAAAATTATACTGATACGATTTTTGCGGTAATTGGAGAAGAATTTGGTTTTTTAGGATCACTGATCATTTTGTTGCTTTACGCTGTTATGATTTCAAGGGGATATATAATTTCTAAGGAAAGTCCTGATTGTTTTGGAAGAATGTTGGGATTTGGTCTTACTTCTATGATTGCTATTCAGACAGTTGTTAATATGTCGGTTGTAACAGGATTGTGTCCAGTTACGGGAATTACGCTTCCGCTTGTATCCTATGGAGGAAGTTCGCTTATCATTACAATGGTTGAGGTAGCAATTTTATTAAATATCTCAAGGTTTAAACAAAAAAGCAATACTTAAATTTTTGCTATTTTAGGTAGTGGAATTGTTAATTCGTAAATTGGCAATAATTATAATGAAGAGTAATTATTCGGAGGATGAAAACTTGCAAAAAGGGTTAGTTGTTTCTAAAGTTCTTGATGGTAGCATAGCTAAAGAACTGGAAATTGTGTCTGGAGATCGGATTCTGGAGATAGATGGTACAGAAGTGGAAGATATTATAGACTTTGAATATTTATGCTCTGATGAAGAGTTTATTATGTATATAGAAAAAACAGATGGTGAAATATGGGAACTTGAAATTGATAAAATGCCAGAGGAATATTTAGGTATTATCGTAGAAGAGGTAAGCACTAATGGGCTAAAGGTATGCAAGAACAATTGTATTTTTTGTTTTGTGAATCAAATGCCTGAAGGAATGAGAAAATCCTTATATGATAAAGATGATGATTACAGGTTGTCAGCAACTCAAGGGTGTTATATTACTTTATCTAATTTAAGTGAAGAAGAGTTTCAAAGAATAGAAAGATTACATATTGGCCCCTTGTATATTTCTGTTCATGCTTGGGATCCTGAAGTAAGAAAAACTTTGATGATAAATCCTGCTACCGCGAATATTTCTGTCCAAATACAACGTCTTGTCAAGGCCGGACTTACAATACATACCCAAATTGTTGTTGTTCCAGGTTATAATGATGGTAAAGTTTTGAAGGAAACAGTAGAAAATCTTGCTCTTTTGTACCCCTCAGTTCAGTCAATTGGTGTTGTTCCAGTTGGTCTGACAAAATATCGGAGTGGACTTCCTGAAATTCGACCTCTTGATAGTGAGGAAGCAAAAAATATTTTGGAAGAAGGAGAAAAATGGCAAAGATATTATAGAAATACTACAGGTAAGAATTTAGTGTATTTTTCAGATGAATTTTATGTTCTTTCTGGAAAAAAATTTCCTAGGGTAATTGAATATGATGATTTTTACCAAATAGAAAATGGAATAGGTATGGCAAGCAAATTTTCCGAAGATATTAATAGTATCTGGTCTTTAATTCCGAAGAAAATTACACCGAGGAGAGTGCATATTATTACTGGGGTTTCAGCTGCTAATTATTTTAGATTTTGGAAGAATAAATTGAGTTTTATTGAAGGATTGAGTATTATT
>JBAYAL010000114.1:0-5712 GCA_041669825.1 Eubacteriales bacterium
ACACAATCAGCAAAAAAACTCATTAGCCCAACATTATGTTCAGTAGTCAACATCCCATCTGTCTCTGACAAAGCTGTATCGCTGTCGAAAGCCCCTTTACCACAATCTTCAATCGTAACATTCTCAACCTTCACTCCGTGAACCTGCTCCCCAATAATACAATCTTTTAGTGAACAATCAAACAAAGATAAAAATTCTTTTCTATTATTTAAAACGTCTACTTTGCTATCGCCAACGTGCAAACCTAAATTAAGAGAGTTATAAGGTTTTTGGCTTTTCCCCCCTAACCTTGATGAAAATCCAATACTGATTCCCTCTCTCTCCCAACTTGGAACAGTCAAATAACTCAATTTGTTTACTTTATTCCATTTCCATCCCATTTTTTACACTCCAAAATAATATCCTTTTATTTAATATTAACATAAAATTAATAACTAATATTTAAATTTATTATATCTCTTACATCTACTAGAATAACATCCACTCCTATTTTAATTACCTTTTCCCAAGGAATAAAAATATCTCCTGTTTTCCCTCCGCTAAATAAACCTTTACCCCTTGAGCAAACCATAACTACTACTCCTTTAATCACACCTTTTTCTAAATCAAGATCAAGATCCATAATAGGACCAAGTCTTCTACCATCTTCTATATTTATAATATCAAGCATTCTCAACTCAGAAACTTTCATTTCTAAGCCCCCCTCTCAATTTATAATATATGAGGAAGGCTTGAAATATAATATACTTCTAATTACTTAATTATACATGTTTACGCATATGCTTAAGAGCCGCCTTTTCAAGACGAGATACCTGTGCTTGAGAAATACCTATTTCATCTGCAACTTCCATCTGAGTTTTCCCTTGGAAAAATCTAAGAGATAATATTTTTTTCTCTCTCTCCCCCAACTTCCTCATCCCCTCATTTATGGCAATTGACTCCAACCAAGATTTATCAGATTGTTTTTCGTCTCCAATCTGGTCCATAACAAAAATAGGATCTCCACCATCGTGATAAATTGGTTCAAATAAAGAAACCGGTTCTTGAATAGCATCTAACGCAAATATTACTTCTTCCTGGGTGACTTCTAACTTGTTGGCTATTTCTTTAACTGTAGGTTCTCTAGAACACTCCGTGGCTAGCATATCTCTAACTTGTAAAGCCTTATAAGCAATATCCCTAAGTGATCTACTTACCCTGATTGGATTATTATCTCGAAGATACCTTCTTATTTCCCCAATTATCATAGGAACAGCATATGTAGAAAATTTAACATTTTGAGAAAGATCAAAATTATCAATTGCTTTCATGAGTCCAATACACCCAACCTGAAAAAGATCATCAACATGTTCTCCTCTATTACTAAACCTTTGGATAACACTTAAAACTAATCGAAGATTTCCCTGAATTAACTGTTCTCTTGCCCATAATTCACCCGACTGCAGTTTAATAAAAAGATCTTTCATCTTGACACCACTTAAGACGGTTAATTTGGACGTGTTAACTCCACAAATTTCCACTTTGTTTAAAGCCATGCTGAATACCCTCCATGTGGTTATTCTTTTTGAAGAGTATTCCCTATCTTAATAATTGTTATTCCAATCTTATAAACTCTTTCTTAAGGCGTTTAATAATTCGCTTCTCTAATCTGGAAATATATGATTGTGAAATTCCTAAACGATCAGCCACCTCTTTCTGCGTATTTTCTTCAATACCGCCCATTCCAAAACGCAATTCCATAATTAGTTTTTCTCTCTCCGATAGTGTTTCCATAGCCTGCTGTAATAGTTGGCGATCTACTTCTTCTTCAATCGGCTTAGATATAATATCGTTTTCCGTGCCCAAAACATCTGAAAGCAACAGTTCATTCCCATCCCAATCAATATTTAATGGTTCATCAAAGGACACTTCAGACCTAATTTTATTATTTCTTCTCAAATACATGAGTATCTCATTTTCTATACACCGTGATGCATATGTAGCAAGTTTTATTTTTTTTAAAGGATCAAAAGTATTAACTGCTTTTATAAGCCCAATCGTTCCTATTGATACCAAATCTTCTATGCATATACCTGTGTTCTCAAATTTACGCGAAATATATACAACCAAACGGAGGTTACGCTCAATTAACGTATTTCTTACTGAATAATCCCCATTTTCCAAACGATTTATTAAATCTTCTTCTTCCTCAAGTTTCAAAGGAGGAGGAAGCGCTTCGCTGCTTCCAACGTAGAATACTCTTCGAATTCTACCAATTTTTATTAGTAATACACTCAATAATTTTCTATATCTACCAACAAGCTTTTTCCAAAAATTCATGAAGCAATCTCCTCCCTGACAATTTTACTATTTATATGCTCCAAATTCAGTAAGGCCCTGAACCTCCCTTCAGCATTTAAAACTATTCTTACCAAAGCAATAGTAACCGTCCCTTCCCAATAATAATCATCCTTTTTTACCTTTACCTTAAAATGAATTCCAGGGAACCAACTCTTTCCATTTATCCCTCTAGCTGCAATAAATACTATTTTACTAGCATATTTATTCTCTAGTTTCCATAAAAATTGCCATGGATTATCTGTCTTATCCCAAGGCTGCATTAATAAGGTTTTAATTTCTTCAGGAAGCACATTAAATACTGCGCTTTCTTCCATTATTATCACTGGTCTCATCGTAAGTGGATCCCTCAACTCATTACCAGTATCAAGAAGTGCTTTCACTTCAATACTATTGTTTTCTTCGAACTGTACTTCTAAATCATACAATACAGAATCATACACCAAGTTTTTTTGTTGTATTTTATTCCAAAATAAATAGCCAATCAATAATAGTAGGGCTGAAACAGGCAAAATAAAAATATTTTGTAAGGTAATTTGTAAATTACTTGTTTTAGCATTCATACCAAGAAATTCAAAAAGTATATATACTATTCCCCCCAACAGGGCCGCTGTAAAGTTATAACAAAAGAATGTTTTAATTAACTCTCCAACTCTTTTTATTTTGAAAGAAACAGCTATCATTAATAAGCCAACTATTATTTTACCAACCAAATTCACAAGAAAATTCAACTCCACAAACTCAAAAGCCAAGGAAAATTCACCTATTAAAATTCCCACAACAAAATTAGCAGGAAGCAACTTTTTTTTTAATATGTATGCAGTAACAATTACTAAAAAGGCATCCAATCCACCATTTAGCAAAAGTATTATATCAATATACATTCTTTTTTCCCCTTCGGATTTCAAGATAGCATGGTTCTCTAAAATTATACCTTTAAAAACAAATAAATTCTGTCGCTTTAAGTGGGCTAAAAGTCTGATTTTTTTAGGAAATAATAACTATTTTATGTTGTAATTTATTATTTCATGACAAATAAAAAAGTACTGATTAAAACAGTACTTTTATTAATACACCCATATACAAAATACAAAATTTTATTTTTTTATTTGTTTCCTGTATTTTAAAAATCCAGGAATATCAACTCCGTCAATTTCTTCAAATCTTCTTTCTACCTTAGGCGAACTAATTCCTTCATATTTATTTCTAACAGGTTTACTATTATCTACAGTCGCACTCTTTTGTTCAAATCCAGTAGCAATAACTGTTACTCTCAAATCATCTTTCAAATCATCATCAATTACTGCGCCAAAAATTATATTCGCTTCTTGGTCAGCTGCTTCAGCAACAATTTCGGAAGCCTCATTTACTTCCAACAAAGTAAGATTTGAACCTCCAGTAATATTAAGCAATACACCCTTTGCCCCTTCAATTGAGGTCTCAAGTAAAGGACTAGCTATTGCTTTTCTGGCAGCTTCAACAGCCCTGTTTTCACCTGAAGACTGTCCAATACCCATTAAAGCAGAACCAGTGTCTGACATAATAGTTTTTACATCTGCAAAGTCAAGATTAATTAAGCCTGGAATAGTAATCAAATTAGAAATTCCCTGCACTCCCTGAAGCAAGACATCATCAGCAATTGCAAACGCTTCCTGGACTGTCGTATGCTTATCTACAACCTGAAGTAGTCTATCATTGGGAATAGTTATTAAAGTATCCACCTGTTCTCGCAATTCTATAATTCCACGTTCAGCTTGCATGGCACGTTTTCTTCCTTCAAATGAAAAAGGTCTTGTTACAACTCCCACTGTCAAGGCTCCAACCTCTTTGGCAATTTGCGCTACTACTGGGGCAGCTCCAGTGCCAGTACCACCACCCATTCCAGCTGCAATAAACACCATATCAGATCCCATTAATACCTTAGCAATTTCGTCTCTACTCTCTTCCGCTGCACTCTGTCCAATATCAGGATTTGCTCCAGCCCCAAGTCCTTTAGTCAGTTTCAACCCAATTTGTATTTTTTCAGCTGCTCTGGACATTTGTAAAGCCTGAGCATCGGTGTTAACTCCAACAAACTCCACACCTTTAAGTCCTGCTAAAATCATCCTATTAACCGCATTATTGCCGCCGCCACCCACGCCAACAACTTTTATTCTAGCAAATTGAATATCTTCACTGGCAAATTCAAGCATATTTTCTCCTTACCTCTCTTTTCCAGTTCTCTAAGAGATATATTTTTCAATAACCTGTATTCATTCATCATTTTATCAGCTGATTTAAACTTCTATCCTGTATCCAATTATTCCTCTTTTTGGAAACATTAATTTCATTATTAAATTAATATTTTTTCTTTATAAAAGTTTCAATAATTATATTACTTTACTTTTTTTATAAAAGAATCCAAGCGCCATGGTAAAAGAGCTTATCTAGAACTCTAAACTATTATAGCAAAAAATCAACCATTTATTTCTATCTTTTTATGATATGTCTCCGAATAACACTTATATTCTGAAATAAACGTGTTCCAAATGCTACCACAGCTGCCAAATACAAATCAACTCCTATTCTGTCCCCAATATATGCTAGCAAACTTGCCATTACAATATTAGTAAAAAAGCCTGATAAAAAAATTGTACTATCAAAATTTTCTTCCTGATAAGCCCTGACTCCCCCCATAACAGAATCAAAAGCAACTAATACCGCAACAGATACATATTTTGCATATTCCAATGGTATAGTAAAAGGATTTAATAAACCAATAACCACTCCAATTATTAAACCAAAAACCGGAAGCCACATAACCAACACCCCCGTTTACCGTCCTAAAACTGGCTTTCCTGAAGTAAGATCTATATATTTTACTGCACTTTCAACTGATTGATATTCTTTAGTTTTACATAGTTCGTTAAGTAAACTCAACTTTTCAGTAAAATCTTTCCCATATCCCAACCTAACTTCAACCCCGCTTGACAAATATAAATATACCTGACCGATAGCATTAAGATGTACTTCACTAACAAGAGGAAGAAGCTCTTTATCTGCTTGTCCAATTAATTTCAATAAATTAGCTAGATCAGCATCATCTATTTTTTGCCCTGGTCCAACATTCTCAGACACTTCAATTCCAGTAATTACAGGGCAGTTTGCCTTAGGCCAACTTTCATAATACTTAAGAATTATACCATTATAATCAACTTCTAGCACCCCACCAGAAACAAGAATTAGCGCTGCTGGAGCACGTTCTTCCACTAGTATTGTAAGAGTGTTGGGTAAGGATTTTTCAAATTGTACTTTTTCCACATAGGGATTAAGTACTATCTTGCTTTCCAACAGATTATAATCAATAAAAAAAATGTTCTGTCCTGTTATATTTTC
>JBAYAL010000115.1:0-5709 GCA_041669825.1 Eubacteriales bacterium
AAGAAAGCATTTTTAATATATCACATTTTGAATATATTTTATTAGAGTTCTGCTATTTATAATATGAGTTAGAAGTGTATTTGTTATTTCTATTCCATATTATTGTTTATTTTATAGGTATGTTTTAAAATTGAAAAGAGTAGCTAATCCTTATATAATTAGATAGAGGAGGAAAAAGTAATATTTTTAATTAGGCTTTTATTTTATATTGACAAGGGACAAAACTGATAGTACTATATATTGTGCTTTAATAATTACAGACAACAATATGTAGATATAAAGGAGAAAAAATGGCATTAACAGAAAACGCTATAAAAGTACTTGAAAAAAGGTATCTTGCAAAAGGTGAAAACGGGGAATTAATGGAAGAACCTGAGGAAATGTTTTTAAGAGTTGCGAAAGCAGTTGCAAATGGGGATAAGGAACATCTGAGTTCAGATGAAATAATAAAGGTTGAAAAAGAATTTTATGATATGATGTATGATCTGGAATTTTTACCAAACTCGCCTACACTCATGAACGCAGGCAGGTCTATAGGACAATTAAGTGCCTGTTTCGTTCTTCCTATTGAAGATTGTATGGAAGGTATTTTTGAAAGCATTAAGAATGCAGCACTTATACATAAAAGTGGTGGAGGAACGGGATTTAGTTTTTCTAAGCTTAGACCAAAGGGCTCTACTGTAAATTCTACAGGGGGAGTTGCCAGTGGACCTATCAGTTTTATGAAAGTGTTTAATGCAGCTACTGAAGCAGTTAAACAGGGAGGCACAAGAAGAGGTGCTAATATGGGCATCTTACGGGTAGATCATCCAGATATTTTGGAGTTTATTTCCTCTAAAAAAGATAATTCGGAAATAACTAATTTTAATATTAGTGTCGGTATAACAGAAAAATTCATGAATGCTTTAAAAGCCGAAAAAGATTATGAGTTAATTGAACCACATACTAAAAGTATTACTGGAGTCCTAAATGCTAGGAAAGTATTTGATTTAATAGTTGATATGGCTTGGAAAAATGGGGAGCCAGGAATTATATTTTTAGATAGACTGAATCAAGATAATCCAACTCCACAATTAGGTGAGATTGAGAGTACTAATCCCTGTGGTGAACAGCCACTGCTTCCTTATGAGGCCTGTAACCTTGGTTCAATTAATCTTAGTTTAATGGTAAAAGAAATTGAAGAAATAATTGTAGTAGATTATGAAAAACTAGCTAATACTGTTAGAAAAGCTGTTCACTTTTTAGATAATGTCATTGATGTTAATAATTATCCTTTGCCGGAAATAGATAAAATGACAAGAGGAACAAGAAAAATCGGACTTGGTGTTATGGGTTGGGCTGATATGCTTATAAAACTTGGTATTTCATATAATTCCTCAGAAGCTTTGAAATTAGCAGAAGAGGTAATGAGCTTTATTGGAGAAGAGGCTCGGAAAGAGTCCTGTGAAATTGCAAAATTAAAAGGGGTATTTCCCTATTATGAAAAAAGCGTATTTATGGAAAAGGGTTTGAAAATCCGTAATGCAACTTTGACTACCATAGCTCCGACTGGAACACTGAGTATAATTGCAGGTGTATCTAGTGGGGTTGAACCATTATTTGCAGTTTCCTACATTAGGAATGTAATGGATAGTGAAGAATTACTTGAAGTTCATCCTGTTTTTAAAGAAATAGCAATGAAGAGAGGATTCTATTCTGAGAGTCTAATGAAAAGAATAGCTCAAAAAGGGACAATTCAGGGATTTGATGAAATCCCCATAGATGTTAGGAAAATTTTTGTAACATCTCATGATATTACTCCTAATTGGCATATTGGAATGCAGTCAGCTTTTCAAAAATATACGGATAATGCAGTTTCGAAGACTGTGAATCTTAGACAGGAAGCAACAAAGAATGATGTTAGAGAAGTATTTGTCCAAGCATACGAAAAGGGATGTAAAGGGGTTACCATTTATAGGGACAATAGCAGGGATATGCAGGTTCTTAATATTGGCAAAGTAAAAGGAAAAACTGTACTAGAAAGTCCTAATGAGGTAAAACATATTCAGCCCCGTCCTCGCCCTGACGTTATTAGCGGTTTAACAGAAAAGGTAAAGATCGGCTGTGGCAATTTATATATTACTGTCAATTATGATGAAAATGGTATTAGTGAAGTGTTTACCAATCTTGGTAGGGCTGGGGGTTGTCCTTCCCAGTCAGAAGCTACTAGCCGCTTGATTTCGATTGCTTTAAGATCTGGTATTGAAGCAAAAACTATTGTTGAACAATTAAAAGGAATTAGATGCCTTTCTACAATTAGACAAAAAGGGTTGAAGGTTAAATCTTGCCCTGATGCAATTGGGACTGTAATTGAAAAGGTTATGAATATGAATAATTTTCCTTCCGCTCAAGGTTCAGAAGGAAAAGATTCTTTACAAAAAAACCTATATATTAGGGAAGATGATTTAATAAAAGAATATGTTAATTTGCCAGAAATAGATCATGATGAAGATGAAAAAGGTATATGTCCTGAATGCGGGAGATTGGTTGAACATGAAAGTGGTTGTATAGTTTGCAGGTACTGTGGATTTTCTAAGTGTGGATAAGCTTCGATATGATATATTTAGGAGTTGAAGGCAAATGAAATTGATATCATGGAATGTAAACGGCATCAGGGCTTGTGTAAAAAAAGGTTTTGTAGACTTTTTCGAAGAAGCAGATGCAGATATTTTTTGTATTCAGGAGACAAAAGTTCAGGAAGATCAAATAGAACTTGAAATGAAAGGGTATTATCAATACTGGAATTATGCTCAGAAAAAAGGCTATTCAGGAACAGCCATTTTTACTAAAAATGAGCCAATTGGCGTGGCTTATGGAATTGGTAAAGAAGAGCATGATACTGAAGGAAGGGTAATTACTCTGGAATTCCAAGAATTCTATTTAATAACAGTGTATACGCCAAATTCGCAAAGAGGGTTGGCCAGACTGGGATACAGGATGGACTGGGAAGAAGAATTTTTAAAATATATCAAACATTTAGAAAAGGAAAAACCGGTAATCTTTTGTGGAGATTTAAATGTTGCGCATAAGGAAATAGACCTTAAAAATCCAAAATCAAACAGGAAGAATGCCGGATTTTCAGATGAAGAAAGAAATAAATTTGATGAAGTTGTTAATAACGGATTTATTGATACATTTAGGTTCTTTTATCCTGAACAAGCCCATGCCTACTCATGGTGGTCCTATATGTTTAATGCCAGAGAAAATAATGCTGGATGGCGTATAGACTATTTTTGTGTGTCATCTTGCCTAGAAAATAAATTAATAGATGCAGTGATTTATTCTGATGTTTATGGTTCAGATCATTGTCCTGTTGGATTGGAAATATCTCAAATTAATCAGAATTAAAAATATTAATGTTTAAAATAAAAAAAATACGATATAATTAGGGATGAAGAAATCATTAATAATATATTGTGGAAGATATATTATTTTTTTTGGAAGGGGTAAAGTAGCGTGCGACTTGTTACTAGATCTGATTTTGATGGCTTGATTTGTGGAATGTTATTAAAAGAAGCTGAAATAATTGATTCATGGGTATATGTACATCCTAAGGATTTGCAGGATGGGCTTTTTAAGGCAAATGAAAATGATGTTTTAGCTAATGTGCCATATGTGGAAGGTTGTGGGATGTGGTTTGACCATCATACCACTGAGAATGATAGAGTTGGTTGGTCTAAGGATAAAAAAGGGGAAAGTAGACTAGCACCTTCTGCCGCGAGAATAATATACGAATATTATGGCGGTGAAGACAGGTTTCCAAATTATAGAGATATGATAGTTGCAGTAGACAAGGTTGATTCAGGAAATCTTACAAAAGAAGAAATCCTAAATCCACAAGGTTGGGTCTTACTTGGCTTTATATCTGACCCAAGAACAGGGTTAGGACGTTTTAGGAATTTCAGGATTAGTAATTATCAGCTTATGGAAGAATTGATAAATTACGGTAGGAATAAGAGTATAGAGGAAATATTGGCGCTTCCTGATGTAGTAGAAAGAATATTATTATATAATAAACAAACAGAGCTTTTTAAAGATATGGTAAACAAGTATACTGAAGTTGATAAAAATGTTATTATTTCCGATCTTAGAAATGTTACAACAATCTACTCAGGTAACAGGTTTTTAATATATAGCCTTTATCCTGAACAAAACATTTCTGTTTGGATAGTCGATGGAAAGCAAAAGCAGAATGTTTCGATTGCTTGTGGTTATAGCATACTGAATAGAACTTCAACAGTTGATGTAGGAAAGTTAATGTTTAAATATGGCGGTGGTGGTCATAAGATGGTTGGTACATGTCAGGTGGCTTACCATGAGGCTGATAAAGTAATAAAAAAAATAGTTGCGGAATTAAAGAAATAGTAAAACAGTATAAGAAAAAAATGGTTGAATAAATAGATAAATAGACAAATAAATAGATAAATAAATAGATAAATAAATAAAAGGTTATCTTCTCATAGAAAGGAAATTTTCTATGAAGAGATAGCCCTTTATTGTTTGCAAATATATAGAAATCAATTAGTAAATTTACTGGTCTTCATTAATAATTGCAGCTAGTCGTCCCCCGCCAAAACCGTTATCTATGTTGACAACTCCTATCCCAGGAGAACAGCTGTTAAGCATACTAAGTAGTGCAGAGAGCCCATTGAAATTTGCCCCATAGCCAACACTTGTTGGTACGGCAACTACAGGTCTTGAAACAAGACCCCCTACAACACTTGCTAAAGCGCCCTCCATACCGGCTACTACAATAATGACATTTGCTTCTCTTATCTCATTAACATAGGCTAGCAAACGGTGTATGCCTGCTACACCTACGTCGTAAAGGCGCTTAACATTATTCCCCATAATCTCAGCTGTGATAACCGCTTCTTCTGCTACTGGAAAATCAGCTGTTCCAGCGCTAATAACCATAATTGTACCTTTGTTCTTTTTAACTATTTTACGGTTTACTACAATCAGACGAGATGATTGATAATATTCCGCATTGGGAAAAGACTGGCTGATTATTTGGAAAATATCTTTATTGGCACGAGTAGCTAGAATATTACAGCTTTTTTTTCCCAACGAAATCATTATTCCTTCTATTTGCTCCGGCGTTTTTCCCTGACAAAATATTACTTCAGGATAGTTTTGTCTGAGAGAACGATGATGGTCAACTTTAGCGAATCCAAGATCTTCAAAAGGAAGAGTTTCTAAATATTTTAATGCTTCTGTAACGCTGACTTTACCTTCTTTTACAGATTGTAATATTTTTAATATATTTTCTTTCATATTTTCGCTTTCTTTCATATTCGAATTTGTGCTGATAGGTTAGAATTAAAAATAAGTAATCATGACATAAGTGTATCACAGGTTATTAGTATAAATATAAATATATATTAACCGCGGATAATGGTTTGCCGTCAAAAGTCTTTTAGCTATAACACAAACAAAATAAGGTTGTATAAGGTTGTATCTAGATTGGTTCTTATTTGGATTAAGGAGATCTGATGAAAAATGCTATTGTCTAAATAGTTACGAGTTAAAATAAATTAAATTTATCGATAATTTGATTAAAAAATACTAAATTAGTTAAAAATAAAAGATATAAAATATAATATATAATATATAAAAGAAGGGGTGAAAAATTTTTCTTTTAATAAAATATTAATTGCGATTAATTTG
>JBAYAL010000116.1:0-5677 GCA_041669825.1 Eubacteriales bacterium
TAGAATTAAATTTCACAGCCCCATAACTGGGGAACCGTATAAATAGTACATATCGTTGTCGTCGACCTCCTATAGTTTTTACTTCATTGTACATCGACGACATTAATATAAAAAGGATTTTATTCCCTTTTCTTTAAATAATAAATTCTTTTTACCCTTTACTCAAGGCAATAATTTCTCGTTCAGTATACTTACTGGTATAAGCTATATAGATAATCACTAAATTATGATTATCTGGACAACCATCATAATTTTAATTACCTTCTTTATGAATCTCTAAATCCCACTTTTCTTTCTCAGATAAAGACGCCTTAATCGTATCCCACCGTTGTTTTATTTCTAGTAATTTTCTCGAATCTAAAAGATAATACCCCTCCTTTAGACCGTGATGATGCAACTGATTCCTTTTACTAGTGAGAAATTGCCATTGCACCACCAACCATTTTTGCCCTTGAGTCAACAACCTACTCCCTTCAGGACTCTGGACCAATTTCTGGAGTTCACCAAAATTATACTCTACTGTCTCTCTCCCAACCCTGCCATTTTTCTCTTTGTAACTCAGCCATACATTTCCTTCAAGCAAGTCATAATTATTTCGTTTATTGATTTGAAACATTGCAGCAGAAACCATCCACTCCCGCATAAGACCGATAGAATGATTGACATAACCTTGTTCAATATATTTATCAATCATTAACGCCTGTCGTTTCAATTCTTCTTCATTGAGAGTGATGCTGCTCTTATCTTTGTTTCGTTTCGCATTATCCATGGCAAATGGCTCAATAAACTCCTTAACCTTACCAAAGAGTTCCTCCGGTAGAGGAATGTTTGCACTCAAATGTTGAGGTAGTCGTTCTTCCAATAATTTAAGTAACATCGTCGACTCCACCCCTGCTTCTAAAGGAAGAGCTTGTAAATAAGCAGCCCCCATATTCATAAATGCTTTCTGCAATTTTTGTACTTGCGAATAAGGACTACAGGCTGGCCCTTTGATACCTACAGGTGGAATTCCAAATGGCGCTAATAATTCAGAAATATACTTAGCCTGTCCAGTCTCGCTAAATATCTTAGCTGCATAAAACCACTCTATCATATTAATAAGTACTGACATATCCACAAGCACTGAATTTGATATTGACTGACTTTCACCTTTACTAACCTCTAGCATCCCGTAATAAACCCCTTCAATCTGAACATTTTTAAGTGTCCGTAAATATAAAGCGGCCATAAACATTAAGAATTGGAATGAACGATATCCATGTGTTAAATCAATCGTTAACTTACACCCTACAGGAACAGATTTCAAAATCACTTGTATACTCTGCCAAAGTTCCTCCGTTGTAACCCCATCTGGAATACTCAAGTCTTCCACCTGGATAGACCCATCTTCATCTTGCACAACTTGAGCTCGATAATTTTTTTGAATCTCTTCCCTAAAACTGTCAAATTGCTCATTAAGTATGCGCTCTGAACATAATACCAGTATTCGTTGCGGACACTTTTCTTCAGGAAGTAATTGCATTAGTGCAAGTGGTGCTTGATTGGTTTCAAAATCTTTTTCATTCAATTTATAATGGGTCATTTTCGGATAGACGCTAAGTGAAGTAATTAGCACTCGATCCTCAGGCATATTTGATCAGCTCCTTATTCTACTAAGCAATACAGAATGCTTATACTATTCCTCTAATATTTCCTTGATTCGAGCAATTTTAAGTTTTTGCTTCTTGCTCTCCGCTTTCCAAGCTCCATTCTGTTCCCAATAAGCCTTTAAGGCTATTGCAGGTCCTTTTTCTCCCTGAACACCAAGTTCCACGACTCTTTCAAACAAGTGTTTATCTTTACTACGTAGCAAATCATTATCTGTAAAATGTTCAATTTCATAAACTAATTTCTGAGTTGGAGTAAAATCAATAGGAGGTTCTTCAATTACTACAATTTTTTTATTACAATTACTAGTATTACTTACGCCCCGTTTCTCTTGATTTTGTTTTATAGTAGTTTTTACTGATATAACAGGGTTATCTTCCAGTAAATATTTTTCTGTTACATTATTAAATTCAGTAAAATATCCATACCCAGCCGAACTTTTTGAGCCAATTCCCAGTTCTATTAGCGCATTCTCCAACCAAACTAAAGCTAATTCAAGTATTTCGTTCCCAGAATATCTAGAACTAAGCTTTGCTTCTCGGCATATACCTGCCATAAACTGAACTGACTTGGAACTGATAGCATAGAAATTCACAGGATTAGGATTTTGATTATCCCCCGGCAAGCATTTTCCTCTGTAGTAATCCGGAAAATGAATAGTTAAAACATCTGGTTGAAGAGTAAATTCAATATCTACAAAGGCATCAAAAAACTCCACTTGTCCCTTTTGTTCCTCGCTTCCAAATATATCTGCAAAGACACGCCTAATATCCTTATTTTCTTGATTTTCTTCCTGTTCTAGCTTAATTTTTTTCTCTTGACCATCAAAGAAAGCCTGTATTACCCAATTCCTCACAACCCCTTTGATACTCGACGCCGGAATATAGGGAACTCCATATAAAGGATGAAGGGTCAGAGAAGTTTCCCTCACATGTGCTCCCCCCAGACCGTGCAATAATTTTCCATTTAATTTCCCATCCAATATCGCCAGTGAATGCGTCGACTGTAGTCCAGCTAACAAAGCACTTCTTCGTAATTTTAGACGTTTATCTATAAATGTGCGTGATAAATTATTCAACTTTAGTTCTCTATTCAAAACTTCAAGACGCTTATTACTATCACGTTCCAATGATTTTTGTTGAAAACAGTGAACTCGATACCAAAGCTGATCGATATCTTCTTTATTATTTATTCCGTCATATATTGCACACGTATCTGCAGGATGAAAATGCATAACTCCATCCCCTTTCCTTAAATACTATCATTAGACTTAGGTATTTGATCCCTAATCATCCCATCTGCAAAGCGTCGCATCCAATTAAGCAGAGCTAAAACCTCATTACTAATAATTCGATAATCATTACTGTTCATGGATACCACTATTTCCACAAACTTCATATCGCTATTTTTTTTATAGTTATCTAATAACATAGGTTGTTTTTGTTTAATCCAATCATAGATCTGTTGATAAATTAGTTTATATTGATCCCCCTTAGCAAAGCAAAAAGCCAGCGTCTGCCCTAGACCATTAACCTGAATCATTGCCGGAAGCTTTTTGATATAAGCTCGATATTCCGTAATATTTTTTTCATTCTTAATATTCTTCTCAACAAACCTGCTAACAGCTTCAAAGGCATATCTTGCCCGTCCGTTTTCAATACCTACCCTGATATCTGTTTCTTCAGCCTTCATAATTTTCTCCCCCTCTATTGCCAAATTCGACGCAATATTCCTTTGCCTAAACTACTATTTCCTCCTAATTGGAAACAAGACGGGAACACCTCTTCTTGTTTCAAGAAATCCAAGACCTCTCCCGCCTTCTTTTCTTGATTAGCTACCCGAGAATTTCCTGCAAAACAATAACTATAAAAAACGGTTTCCGGCGGAACATTTTCCTCATACCACAGCGCTCCATTCTGTACCGTACCAGTTTTAGGGTCTATCCTAATACGAGCATTAACTTCTGTTGAAAGTGTCACAAAATCTACAAAATCATTATCTGGTAAAACTATAAGCCTGTCGCTAAACCCGTTATCAATGCCATTGAAAACCATATTCATGAGCTGATTAGCCAATTCCTGACACTCACCAGTTTGTTGAACCTTATAAGTATATTCTTCCAATACCACTTGCTTGATCTCAGCCTGAGAATTTACAATTAGAGAATTAGACGAGACACTAGCTCCATCATCAGAGGGTATGATTAGTAAGTTATTTTCCGTTCGATACAACTTTAATTCTTCGTTAAATCGCTTTAAGACTTGGGGACATGTAATCCAAGCAAATACTCCTCTTAAGGATTTTACGGGAAATAAAAGTATTCGAGCATCTGAAAACGAAATTGCTCCAGCTTGAGCATCATTTTTATTTTCCGCAGATTCTTTCCCAAAAACCACCTTCATCAAGGGAGCATTCGGAGTATTATCCACTCTAGCCTGAACCGTAGCTCGTATAGCACCTTTAAGTGATGAACTCTCAATTTTTGGGTAACCTGTATGTTTTTCACGTTGAATAGGCAAATCCACTAATCCTAGTTCATTCCCACTTCCGGCATGAATTGATGTTACAGCATGTAAAAATAGTAATCCATTATCACTAAACATTGTCATCCTCCTCATTATTTTTTTCATTACCTGCCCCGCATACAGCCCAGCCATAACCTTCATGACCAAGTTCATCACTGAGCACAGCATCTTTTAAGGCTAATACCAACTTGCTAGACTGACCTTTGGCAACTTTTAAATATAACACTGAACCTGCCGGTACTGCCTGGCTCCTTGTCTTCGGAGCATTACGAGCTATATCCCATCCTCCCAATAAAATTGGTCTTCCTATTGCTTCAGCAATAATGGGAAATTCCAGTTCGTTATTAATTTTAAAACTATTTTTTTCGCGTTTGTAATAGCTTGATTGCTCAGTCCATACTGCAGGACTGAGTAGAATAAGTCTAGCAATCCCACTTTCTTCAATCTGCCTAGTAATCAGTTCCTCCTCAGCTAAACTAAACAAACTAAGTTTCTCTGGTAGTTGCTGCAAAGTCCAAGGACGATTCTTCCCACCTAGACGTAGAAAAGGTACATCAGAAAAACTAGGCCCCTCTTCACATAAAACTATAAAACCAGATTGATCGCTTGACTCCAATGACTTGAAGCGACTCATCTTAATGTGGTATAGCATTCCTTCTCTAGTTGTTTTGGTTTCCCAGTCACGAGCAATACCTTGTTTTTCCTCTGTTTCGATAAAATGAGAACTTCGATATACCTTGGTCCCCCTCCTATACAATATTTCGTCTTTCCACTGTTCAAAGCCTACGAACGCCCTGCTACTGGAACTACTTTTCTTTTCTGACACCCCATAGAGACAATATTCTCTCCCATTTGAAGTCAGATTTTTATCACAAATTAATTCAAGAGGGTAAGCCATTTCTTCGACCTGTTCACCCTTTTTCTTTTCAGTTTTAATAACTTGGTAATCCATGGGCAATGGCAATTGGGCCTGTCTATTAGCATATATGAAACAGCCCCTTAACTTTAATCTACCTGGACTCGTCGTAGTTCCCATCCATTCTTTAAGCGGCAAATCACTGCCCTCGATAAAACGCGTAAAACTACTCTTTTGATGAATATAGGCACTACGCAAAGCTCCATATATAGTCCCAAGGTTTGGTGGAAATATTGTATTAGCACTTGAGTTTTCACCCGCAGTAAAGTTTTGATGATTACGAAAGAAAAATGTATCAACTGGCTGTAAAAGAAGTTGTTTCATTTTTTCCCTCCATTCTCTTAAAAAATCTCCCCATCTCCATTAGATGCACAAACTGAAGAGTTGAACCCATAATTTCGTGGATATCTATAAGCTGACGGGCCTGCATGGAAAAATCCAGATCACTAAATTCATCGCGGGCTGATCTCCTTAGAACTCTTAGCATCTCTAATTCCATCAGCCTACGATTTTGATCAGGATGATTGGGAGAATCAGGTATGACAGAAATTTTCTTACCTTTCTTTAGCCCCACCCCTAATAAAGGTAA
>JBAYAL010000117.1:0-5665 GCA_041669825.1 Eubacteriales bacterium
GAATTTTGATTCATTCAGTATTGGGATTGCATACCCAAAACCCAGTGACAGGAGATTATTCTTTGTCAGCACCTTCTAGTTTGCGAATAATTAATGGTAAAATTGTAGGTAAGACAGATGTGAAAATAAACGGGAACTTTTGGAATGATCTTCGTTCTTCACAAACGCTGATAGCCTATTCAAAACTTCATTCGCATCCATATTTGAAAACTGAAACAAAAGTTGAGAATTTATAGCTTTATTGTTTATTATAAAACGTATTAAGCATTCTGGTGTAAAAACCTTGTGTTAGTGTCAAAGTGCTATTGCCCGTTCGCATACGCTACATTTGTTACTCATTTGCCGCTAAAGCTACAAGCCAAAACCTCTTGGCAATTCTGAATGTGACCGCTCCTTGCCATCCGTGGCACCGCGGCATTAGGTCATCCATGACCGTCAACCGTTGGCTTGCTTAACGCTTTATCTAGTCAAACATATTGCCATCCATGGCATGTTTGACACTAGGAACATCCTGTTCCTTTGTGCATTCGTTTTACGCAAATTCCGCTTAACGCAAAAGTCTGTATCAAAACTTTTGCTCTGCAATAGCACTTTTCGCCTTATTGTAGGAGAATCATATAATAAGCAAAGAAAAATACTTGAAAGAAAAACAGGTAAAATATGTTAACTATTTATGCGTTGATAACAGGTTTTATACTGGACTTGATTTTGGGTGATCCCATTTGGTTGCCTCATCCTGTTAGATTTATTGGGTTATTGATTTCAAGTGGGGAAAAGCTTTTGGCAAAACTAAATAGTACTACCAATCCAGGTAAGTTTGTATGCGGTATGGTATTGTCTGTGTGGGTTGTTGCCGTTTCTTTTTTAATACCTTTTGGTCTTTTATACTTACTGGGTACTGTTAGTGCAGGTTTGAAATTCATAGTTGAAGCTCTTATGTGTTATCAAATTTTGGCGACAAAGGCCCTTAAAATAGAAAGTATGAAGGTTTACCAGGAACTTAAAAAAGGTGATTTGGTGAAGGCCAGGGAATATCTTTCTCGGATAGTCAGCAGGGATACAGAAAATTTGAGTTATGCAAAGACTGCTAAGGGAGCAGTAGAAACAGTTGCCGAAAATACCTCCGATGGTGTCATTGCTCCAATGCTCTATATTTTGATTGGTGGGGCACCGTTAGGTTTTTTGTATAAAGGAATTAATACTTTGGATTCAATGATTGGCTATAAAAACGAAAAATATCTCTACTTTGGTAAGTTTGCTGCCAGACTTGATGATGTTGCTAATTATATACCAGCTCGAATTTCAGCTTATATAATGCTCATTGCTGCATTTTTTGCTGGACTTGATTTTAATAATGCTATTAGAATTTTTCATAGAGACAGGCATAACCATACCAGCCCTAATTCTGCCTATACGGAAGCTGTGTGTGCCGGGGCGCTTAATATTCAATTGGCTGGAAGTAGCAGTTATTTTGGAAAGCTTGTAGAAAAGCCTACTATAGGTGATGCAATTAGAGAGATAGAAGCAGAAGACATTAAAAGAGCCAACAGGCTGCTATATACTACAGCAATATGGGGTTTGCTAATTGGTGTTGGAGTCAGGGCTCTAATAGTCTTTTTACTTTAAGAACGAGGCACAATCTGCCGAATAGCGGTATTGTGGTAGGTAGACCAACCCCAAATATACTACAATAACATGTGGGACACATATAGTTTCTATTTAATTTGAATTTGATAGTTTAAACGCAAATTAGTATAGAATCATGATTAGATTGAGCAATTTTTTAAACTAGAAAGTAGGAAAATATTATGGCAAAAGCAATAATGATTCAGGGTACAATGTCTAATGCTGGAAAAAGTTTATTCACAGCTGGGTTGTGTAGGATTTTGAAACAGGATGGTTATAAAGTTGCTCCTTTTAAATCCCAAAATATGGCTTTGAACTCTTTTATTACTAAAGAAGGTTATGAGATGGGTAGAGCCCAAGTGGTTCAGGCGGAGGCAGCTGGAATAGAACCGAGTGTTCTTATGAACCCTGTACTTTTGAAACCAACCAGTGATAAGGGGTCCCAAGTAATTGTTAATGGTGAAGTGCTTGGGGATATGACAGCAAAGGAATATTTTAAATATAAAACAAAGTTAATCCCAGAAATAATGAAAGCCTACAATGTTTTGGATGAAGAATACGATTATATTGTTATTGAAGGTGCTGGAAGTCCGGCAGAGATAAATTTGAAAAATGAAGACATAGTGAATATGGGTATGGCGAAGATGGCCAAAGCCCCTGTCCTTTTGGTAGCAGATATTGACAGGGGAGGAGTATTTGCTTCGATTTATGGAACAGTCATGCTATTAGAAGATGATGAGAAAAGAATGCTAAAAGGAACGATAATCAATAAGTTTCGAGGGGATGTCGAAATATTAAAGCCTGGTCTTAAAATGATTGAGGATAAAACTGGAATTCCTGTGCTCGGGGTTGTTCCTTATCTTAAGATAGATATTGAAGATGAAGATAGTCTGTCAGAGAGACTTGATCAGGAGAAAAAGGTTGAAGCAGTTGACATAGCGGTAATTCGTTTGCCCAGAATGTCTAATTTTACAGATTTTAATATTTTCGAGTTACTAGAAGGAATTTCTTTAAGGTATGTAAAAACTGCAGCTGAACTTAAAAACCCAGATATGATTATCATTCCCGGGACAAAAAACACCATGGGGGATCTTTTGTGGCTTAGGCAAAGCGGATTGGAAGCAGAAATCTTACAGCGTGCAGCAGATGATACAGTAGTTTTCGGGGTGTGTGGCGGTTATCAGATGTTGGGTAAAAGTTTGGAAGATCCATTTAAGGTAGAACATGGTGGAAGCCTTAGGGGAATGGGTTTGCTTGATATTAAAACGGTTTTCAGCAAGGAAAAGACAAGAACCCAGGTCTCAGGAAAATTTAGAAAAATAGAGGGAACTTTAAAAAAATTATCAGGGGTTTCTTTTAACGGATATGAAATTCACATGGGTGAGACTCAAATCGGGGAAGAGGAGTCCCTCACATACTTGGAAAAGAGCATGGGACAGCCGTTAAATAAGGTAGACGGCTGCAAAAATAAAAACGTTTTAGGTAGTTATGTTCACGGTATCTTTGATGAAGAAGGAGTGGCTTTTACTATTGCAGAATGCTTTTTAAATAAAAAAGGATTGGATTCTAGCAGTATTGGAATAATGAGTTTTAAAGAATACAAAGAAAAACAGTATGATCTTTTGGCAGAAGCCCTCAGAAAGTCTGTTGATATGGACTCAGTTTATAAGATTTTGGAAGCTGGTGTGTAACTATGGAAAAAGGCTTGATTCATATTTACTGTGGAGATGGGAAGGGGAAAACAACTGCCGCTATGGGGCTGGCGATGAGGAGCAGTGGCAGAGGATTTAAAGTCTTGATAGTACAATTTTTGAAAAGTCAGGATACGGGAGAACTGCATAGCTTAGAGAAGCTACCTGAGATTATGATTTTAAGAGGAAATAGAAAACATGGTTTCACTTTCAATATGTCTGAAGAAGAAAAAGAATTATGCAGGGTGGAATATGATAAAACTCTTAATAAGGGAATTGAAATATGTAAAACCGAGAGTATTGATCTTCTGGTTCTCGATGAAGTAATTGGTGCTTATAACCTTGGTTTTATAAATAGGGATTGCTTGCTTGATTTCCTGAAAAACAAACCAGAAAAGCTGGAGGTAGTTCTTACGGGGAGAAATCCTGATGAAAGCCTGCTGGGACTTGCAGATTATGTATCAGAAATCAGGAAAGTAAAACATCCTTTTGATAGAGGAATAAAGGCAAGAAATGGAATAGAAAGGTAGGAAGGAATGCTATGACTAAAACATTTGAAAATCTTCTTCCAGGACAAATAGAACAGCGTAGTTTTGAAATAATCACAGAGATGCTAGGTGAGGTAAAGCTTGATGCGGATAAAGAGGCTATTATAAAAAGGGTAATACATACTTCAGCTGATTTTGATTATGTTAATAATCTTTGTTTTTCGGAAAACGTAGTACAGAAGGCATATGACGCTATAAAAAATGGAGCATCAATAGTTACTGATACCAGAATGGCCAGTGTGGGTATAAATGCCAGAAGATTAGAAAGCTTTGGTGGAAAAATACACTGTTTTATGGCAGATGCAGATGTAGCTGAAAAAGCTAAAAGGTTAGGAACTACCAGATCTGCAGTTTGTATGGAAAAGGCAACTTCAGTAGAGGGCCCTTTGATTATAGCTATAGGAAATGCTCCAACTGCTTTAATTAAGTTGTCTGAGCTAATTAAACAGAAAAAAATAAAACCAGAGTTGATAATAGGTGTTCCAGTTGGTTTTGTGAATGTAGTGGAGGCCAAAGAATTAATTATGGAAGCTGGAATACCATACATTGTTGCTAGAGGCAGAAAAGGGGGCAGTAATATTGCTGCCGCGATTTGTAATGCTCTGATTTATAATTGCTAATATCAGTTTTTAAGTAGCATTACACTTAAATATATATAAATTACTAGTATTACATTCTTTAACTAAATATCAGAATAAAAGTACGTTATATTCTGGGTTGGTCGGTGTGCCGCGCTTCGCATCCGGCTTCGCTTGGCGCTGGAACTGTGACACACAGACCTGATTTGGAGTATAGAAATATTTCAAGGGAATATTTAAGAATGTTGTACTGATAAAACCGATGTGAGGTAAATTATGAGAGCAATACTACCAAGGATAATGTTTGCTGCTCCTACTAGTGGGAGTGGGAAAACTACAATAACATGTGCTATTTTAAAAGCATTATTAAATATTGGTACTATTCCGGCCGCTTTTAAATGTGGGCCTGATTATATTGATCCCATGTTTCATAGTGAGGTTATTGGTGCAAAATCACGCAATCTTGACTTGTTTATGCTTTCAGAAGATGTTTGTAGGTATTTGCTAGTCAAAAATTCTACTGCAGCACAGATCGCAGTGCTGGAAGGGGTTATGGGTTTTTATGATGGCCTAGGAGGAAATAGTTCCACGGCAAGTTCCTATCATCTGGCTAAGGCAACGGATACTCCAGTAGTTCTGATAGTAAATTGTAAAGGTGCTTCTCTTTCTATGGCAGCGCTGATAGAAGGGTTTGTGAAATTTAGACCAGATAGTGGTATAAAAGGGATTATCTTAAATAATCTGGCAGGTTCTATGTATCCCCTATATAAAGAAATGATTGAAAAAGAAACAGGTTTGAAGGTTATAGGTTACTTCCCTAATTTGAAAGAATGCTCTCTGGAAAGCAGACACCTTGGACTTATAACAGCGGCTGAGGTAGGAGATCTGGAGAATAAAATAGAAATACTTGCTGAGCAGGTCAGAAAGTCGATTGATCTTAAGGCTCTTATGGATATAGCTGAAAGTGCGGTGGAAATAGAATACCCAGAGTATGTTTTCCAGAAAAATGCTGATATCACTATTGCAGTGGCTAAAGATAGGGCTTTTTGTTTTTATTATCAAGATAGCCTTGAATTGCTGGAAAAAATGGGGGCAAAACTGTGCTATTTCAGTCCTCTAAGGGATGAGGAAATACCTGTTTGTGATGGCTTGCTTTTAGGCGGAGGTTATCCTGAACTCTATGCCAAAGAACTATCAGGTAATCCAAAAATGTTGGCTAGTA
>JBAYAL010000118.1:0-5664 GCA_041669825.1 Eubacteriales bacterium
GCTTGTCTTAAGACATTTGGCACATCATCCGTATGCCCTGCAAAAGTAACTATATTATCTAATTTCAACTTATTCCTAAGGTTTAAACACTCTTCATAATATTCTTGAATCATAACAATTCCATATATAATAAATCTAACATTTGGAATAACTTTCTTAACTTTTTCAGCCGCTTTTAACAATGACTCTATATCTTTAACAGGGTCAATTCTTGCTACTGTTATAACAGTCAACTGATGATCTTGCTGTGAATTTAATGTTGGCTTTATACTTGGATAAAAAACATTTTTATCTACACCATTGTAAATTACTTTAATTTTGGAAGAATGAACACCAAATTCTTTTTCCCAGCGAGTATTGTAATTACAAACCGGAGAAATATGATCAGCCATATAATAATTAACCGATGTTATAGATTGTATTAATTTCATAAGAAATATCTTCTGGTAAGAAGATAATCGAGAACGATTAACAGACAAATACTGTTCCCTCAGATACACACCATGCTCAGTAAGTAAATATGGTGTTCCATACTCGTATTTTGCTAAAACGCAAGGAATACCACAAAACGCAGCTGCTGCTGAATGACAAACATCTACTTTTGGAACGGGGGTATTCAGAATCGTAAAGAATCTGTACAACCAGCCTAAACTTTGAACAAGGTCAAAAACCGATGGAATAGCCTCTCCGCTTTTTAAAGTTAAAATATTTTGATGCATATAGCTCTTAAAAGTTTCCCAAGTTATACTTGCTTTCATACTTATGGTGTAATCATATTCCTTAAAATAGCTATATAAATTGTGAAGGGTAAATCCAAATCTTATAGGGTCTTTATCAACAGTCATTATTTCTTCAAGTAATGTATAGAATAGAGGTAAAAAATAGTTTTTAACAACAGCCTCATTGGTAATACTTTTTGTCATATATACGTGTGAAAATGGGGTTTCCAGATGTTCACTTGCATCCTCTGTTCCCCAAAGTGGAACTTTAATTAGGCTTGCATTTTTAGGCAAAACATATTTCTGAGTAAGGTAAGGATTCATCATTACACTATATATAACATAATCAATTTCTGATAATTCTTTAACAAGAACATCGCACCATGTACTCACCCCCCCATGATGAAAGGGATATGTTCCTTCTGTTGAAATCATTACTTTGAGACGATTGTTTTTGTTCATTTTCATCACCTAATCTAACTACTTGCTTTTAATATCTTCAATGTATCTTTAATACCATCTTTAAGACTATATTCAGGTTCCCAGCCTAAACACTTTATTGCTTTATTTATTTTTAAAAAACTATGCCTAATATCCTGATTTCTTTCTTTTTCATAGCTTGGCTTACTATTATTTTCTAATATTTCACTTAGAATATCGAATAGACCTTTTACAGATGAAGCACTTTGAGTTCCAATATTGATAGTCATCCCTCCAGCCTTATCTATACATGCAAGACTTGCTGCAACTACATCTTTAACATAAATAAAATCTCTAGTCTGTTTTCCATCTCCATAAATTACCGTGTTACTATTATTTAGCATTTTCTTAATAAAAATTGCTACAACTCCACCTTCTGACCCTAATAACTGTCCTGGTCCATATACATTAGCAAAGCGAAGAACTGTATAATTTAAACCAAATATTTCCTTGTAAATGGTAAAGTATTGCTCACCAGTATATTTTGAAACAGCATATCCTGATAAGGGCTTTATACTATGATTTTCATCAATGGGCAGATATTCCGGTACCCCATACACAGCTGCTGAAGAAGCAAATATAATTTTTCTGATATTACTTTTTACTGCTGCATCAAGTATATTGACAGTCCCATTAATATTACTCTCTGCATCAAAATATGGATTTTCCACTGAAATTGGAACACTAACCTGAGCAGCTAAATGAAAAATAATTTCAGGTTGTTCCATTAATAAAGTATCAAATACAAAGTTTCTATCCCTAATATCTCCATAATAAAAATTAACCCCATTAGCAATGTTTTCTCTATTTCCAGTACTAAGATTATCCAGAACCGATACTTGGTAATCTTTTTGTAATAATTCTCTTACAATTGCTGAACCAATAAATCCTGCTCCTCCAGTTACCATAACTCTCATCTTTATCACCTCAATCTAATTATTAAAACCCTTTAAATTCATACCCTTTTCATAATTACCGTGTGAATTGTATATTATAAAATTGTTTTTCTGCGCAATTTCACTTGAATATCTCTTTAATAGATATTCTTTATTTACATTTTCAAATAGTAAAAACGTTTTAAAGCCCGATTCCAACCACATATTTTTTAAATGTTTCAGTACTGTCTTTGTCAATTTTGAATAATATTTTTGATCGAAAGGAGGGTTTTCCCAACAAATACCATTTATGTACTTCTTTGTATATTTAATTACCTCAACTAATCCACAGTTCTGGATTAGAATGTGTCCTGGAAAAACTAAACGAATATTATTTAATATTTCTGATGCTGCAACCATAAGTTCTTCTCTTAATCCTAAAGGAAATCCCTTATTCTCGATAAATCCTATAGTATCTAAAAAGACCCCATCAAAACCCCTATATTCCAACAAGTAACTCACTTTATTCAGAAGCATCCTTTGCCATTTTCCTGACCGGAGATCAGCACAATAATTTCCAAACTGTTCATTCATAACGTTTTGACCATTTATTTTAAGACAATCATCCAATTTAATATATTTTAAATCCTCGCTCCAAGAAGGAACTTCCATAATACTCAAATATGCTAAAACTAACGTTTCCTTACTCTGCATAAAATCCTTTTCCAAATCCGATTGACCACTTGGCTCAACTATTGCAATGTCAAAATAAGCCATTTCCTTTGCCTTTCCATGTCCATAATATAAAACGTAGTTTTGTGATTTTAATAATTTAATAAACCTCGCCAATTATAATTGCCCTCCAACTTAAAATAATCAAACTATTTGACTTGTTTTCCATAGTTCTATTAATTGTTTATTCATCATTTCAACCACTTTCAAACATTTATTTTCCAGAACAGGAGTATTATTGAACCAAAAAATTGCCATGCCTCGAATTTCATTTAACGGTACAATAAGTACTGACTGTATCCCAGAAGCAACAAGATATAATGGAATTGCATAATATTCTTTTGTTTCAGGTGAGATTAGTAAATACGGCTTGTCCGCTAATATTCTATAAAACACTTCTAACACTTTACCGTCAATATTAAAATTAGTATTTTCTTCTTTTGTATATTGCGTAGAAATAGGAACTCCCCAGATATTATCTCTGCTTACTCCAATACTATATCCACTTGCTTTTAACGCCTGAGAACAGGTTGCTATTATCTTATTTCCTGAATCATTTATCTTTAATTCAGTTTTACTAAGATCATTAATTTCTTTTGATAAATTTATATTTCTTTTAATATCATTGTTAAGCTTGTCCATTTCCAAAATCATATTCATTAAGGGATTCATTATTCTAAGAATATATATTAATGAATTATTTTGCTTTAAAGATATTTTTTTAACTGGACCAGCTCTAATTAATCCTTTGCCCTCAGCAATACACAACTGCAATAGTTGTACATCTCCATCTTTAATTAATCTAATATCACTGTTTATTTTATGTATTTTTATTTCAAAGGAAGGATTGTATTTTTCCTTCTCATATGGAACCAGACCGCTGTAACTTACCCCGTTAATACCTAAAGTCGAAGTGACATATCTTTTAATATACAAAACGTATTTTTCCTCTTTTTCATTAAACAAATAAAAATAATACCCTCCAGCTTCTATTCTAGAAATAATTATTTCCAGAATAGAATTCAACTGCTGCTTTAGACCACAGCCAAAATTTAAGGAAATTAACATTTTATCTACTATCTGCGCTTGCTTTCTATAATTATGAATAGTTTTTATCTGAAAGATCACAACAACTAGCAATATCACAATAATTGAAAGGCTTATATAAAATAAACATTTTAAATTATTTCCCAATTGGAATTCTGAAATAATTAAGATAGAAAGTACATGAAATTGCGAAATCATTTTAAATCCTAAATATTGCACTAATTTCATTCCTTACCATATATTTTTTAATGAGTCTAAATGTAGTATATTTTTCTAACATGGTCTTGTATTTTCATACACCATGTACTTTTTTAATTTATATGATACTTTTTATATATCTATGATAACTAAGCAAAAAAAAATTAATTTCTTATCAATAATCCTTAATACTTCTAAATATTCTTATCTCTTTTTTTCTCAAGGATAAAATACCCCTCTACAAAGAAACAGACACCGCAATTATTTGCAGTGTCTGTTTCTTTACCATTCTATTAATTAAACAAAAGTATGCTGTCTATTCTTGAATTCATTAAGTTTTACTTTAATCTCGTTATACATTCTATCTATTTCTATTCTAAATTCAGACATCTTATTTGAAAAGAACTGAGCAATTAAAGGTTTCTCTTGCTCAATCCACTGTTTTGCCTTTTCCAATTTCTCCATAATAATTTTATCCTTTGTTATTACGGTTTTCTGAACTCCTGGTGAATCAACAATATTAAAACCAACAGCTAAAACTGTCGTGGTATTAAAAAAAAGACAGTTTATTATAAGAATTACAAAAACAATTTTTGCTACTTTCATATACTAATCCTCCCTTGTTTTGTTCAAAATTGTTATTTTTAAATTTAAAGATATTTACTTGTTTATTTGTTTATTACTATTTGTTTATTTATTTGTTTATTATTCTTCAATCATTATTGCATTTTTATTTGATACATTTTTTGCCTTATACAATAAATTATCTGCTCTTTGTATTACTGTATCAAGACTATCATTTTTATTAAGAGATACTACCCCAAAACTACAACTGATCTTGGCTACTTGTGCAAAATCATATTCACAGATAGCAATTCTAAGCCTTTCCATCAAATCAACTGCTTGAAGTATTTGTATGTTAGGCAAAAGCAACACAAATTCTTCTCCTCCCCACCTAGCCAGTATATCCGTGTCTCTAATTTTTTGGGATACTAATTGAGTGATCTCTACTAATATTATATCCCCTACCAAATGCCCATAGGTATCATTTATTTTCTTAAAATCATCTATATCAAAAAGAACAAAAACCAAAGGATTATCATATCTTTGAAATATTTTCATCCATTTATCAAACTCATCATTGAATTTTATTCTGTTATATATGCCAGTTAATTGATCGGTAGTTGATTGTTTAATTAATCTAATCGTGTTAATATATTGCACTCTTTTATAATAGTTAACTCTATAAGAAGAAATACTCATCATAAATATTGCCAAAAATATATAGACAAAACCTGCAGAAAATTGGGAAATTTTTGTTTCAGATAAATAATAGAGTGAAAGACAGAAAAATCCTATACTTATAAATATTGACGCTACTAAAGAAAATATCCAACGGTTCGGAATAAGAAAGATTCCCAAAATTATAATAATCACCCCAAAAGCCTGTATAAGAAAATCAGGGGAATCATAATTTAAAAAAATATACAAAAATGATAATGAAGCAATTATTTCTAAAGCAGTAAACCAATAGACTAAGATGCAGTAATCTTTTAATCTAATTAACTTAATATATAAAATTAAGACTAACAAAAAAATTAGTAACCTATTTA
>JBAYAL010000119.1:0-5658 GCA_041669825.1 Eubacteriales bacterium
GCTACATTTGTTACTCACTTGCCGCTAAAGCTACAAGCCAAAACCTCTTGGTAATTCTGAATGTGAACCGTTGGCTTGCTTAACGCTTTATCGTCTGCACTCGTTTTACGCAAATTCCGCTTAACGTGCTCACTCTGCAATAGCACTTTTCGACTTTTTGCAGCAGAATCATAAATGGATTGATACAGATTGAAAGGAATGAAGTAGTTATGAAAGTAAGTAAATTATTGAATCCTACTCTCAGAGAAGTTCCGGCAGAAGCGGAAGTTGTTAGTCATCAACTTATGTTAAGAGCTGGATATATTCGCAAATCTGCTGGAGGAATCTATACATATTTGCCGCTTGGTTGGCGCGTTATAAGAAAAATTGAGCAGATTGTTAGAGAAGAGATGGATGCTAAAGGTGGACAGGAGCTTCTCCTTCCTATTATTCAGCCAGCAGAACTATGGAAAGAAACAGGTAGATGGGATTTGTATGGCCCGGAGATGTTCAGATTAAAAGACAGACATAACAGGGAATTTTGCCTGGGTCCGACACATGAAGAAATAATAACGGATCTAGTTAGAACTGAGGTCCGTTCATATAAACAATTACCTTTACTTTTATATCAGATTCAAAATAAATACAGGGATGAACGCAGACCCCGTTTTGGGTTAATGAGGGGTCGCGAGTTTATTATGAAAGATTTATATTCTTTTGATTGTGATGAAGCTGGGGCTAAAGAGAGTTATAGGGAAATGTATGAAGCTTATGAGCGAGTCTTTAGCCGTTGCGGTTTAACATTTAGACCAGTGGAAGCAGATGCAGGTGCAATTGGAGGTTCAGGAGGGACCCATGAGTTTATGGTTCTTGCCGAATCAGGAGAAGCAGCAGTGGTTTTTTGTTCTGAATGTGACTACGCAGCCAATGTTGAAAAAGCAGAATGTAAACCTCAAAAATTAGTAAATGTAAACAATTACCATATTGATATTGAAGAAATAGAGACACCTGGAGCAAAAACAATTGATGATGTTGTCCAATTTATGGGAGTAGAGAAGACTACTTTGATTAAAACTTTGGTATATAATGGTGATGGTAAACTTTTCGTAGTGCTTGTTAGAGGAGATAGAGAAATAAATGAGATTAAGGTTAATAATGCTTTGGGACCTTTTGTTAACCTTAAAATGGCTGAACCTTCTGAGGTTCAGGAACTACTTGGTTGTGAGACAGGCTTTGTAGGACCTGTAAATATACCTGGAAAAGTAGAGCTTGCAATAGATTTAGAAATTGCAGAGATGGATACAGCAGTTTGCGGAGCTAATAAGAAGAATTTCCATTATAAGAATGTAGTGCCTGGTAGAGATTTTGAACTAAAAAATGTAATAGATTTGAGAATGATCAAAGAGGGGGAGCCGTGTCCAAAATGTGGAGCTCCTTTAAAAGAAGCTAGGGGTATTGAAGTTGGCCAAGTATTTAATCTTGGTAAAAAATACAGTGAAGCCTTGAATGCAACGTTTTTAAATGATAAAGGGAAAGAGCAGCATTGTTGCATGGGGTGCTACGGTATTGGAGTTAGCCGTACAATGGCAGCAGCCATTGAACAAAATTATGATGAAAATGGTATAATATGGCCAATTCCTATAGCACCATATCATTGCATAGTTTTACCAGTAACTTTAAGAGATGAGGAAGTAGTAGTAGCTTCGCAGAAGATATATAATAATCTTTTGGAGGCTGGAATAGAAACAGTTTATGATGATAGAAATGAACGACCTGGGGTTAAATTCAAAGATGCAGATTTAGTGGGATATCCTCTTCGTATTACAATTGGTAAAAAAGTTCTTGATCAGGGGAGAGTTGAATTATTCATAAGAGCAACTGGAGAAACTGAACTTATCGAAATAGATAAAATATGTGAAAAAGTAGAGAAAATTATTAAGGATGCTCTGAATTATAAAAAGTAAATATTTTGGGGGAAATAAGAGTGTCAATAGCTGTGAATTTAGAAAATACCTTTATTATGTCTAGTAGTTCCGGAGATGTTTCGGATTCATTTAGAATTAATTGCAGTAAGATAATTTTAAAGCAGGTGGAGGTTATTTCTCAAGAAAGGAAATGGATTCTCCACCTTTCTACATGTAGTAAAATTGATCCGCAATTTGAGAAGAAAATGACAGAGTTGTTAAGAAAAAAAGTTTCTGAAAAACTAATTATTGAATTTGAATTTCATAATATAGAAAGAGAATTTTTGGAGGAAATCTGTATTAATAATTGGTCCGAGATTATTAAAGACCTATCAGAATTACTTCCTTCTTTAAAAGGCTGGGTAAGCGGAAAAAAAAGTTTCGAAGCAATAGATAATAGGCTTACTTTTTATGTGTCAGGAATAATGGGTATGGAATATGTTAATTCCAAGAAAGTTATTATAGAGAATTATTTTTATGATACATACACCCTAGAAATAAAAGTATGCTGTGAAGTTTTAGAAAACTTAGAAGTTGAAGATATTTGTAATAATCAAGATTTTGAAGAACAAAAATATGTAGAAGAAATTCTTGCTGCGGGGAAGAAGATTAAAGATAAGAAAGAAGCAAATCCTTCAAATAATATTTTGTTGGGAAGAGATTTTAAGGGAGAAATAATAGAATTAAAAGAGGTAACTGAAGAAGATAGACAGGTTATCATCCAAGGGGAAGTATGCGAAAGTGAAGTAAAACAATTGAAAAGCGGACGTAATATGCTTTTATTTGGAATTACTGATAGGTCTAATTCCCTACCCTGTAAAGTGTTTTTAAACGAAGGGGAAGAAGTCATATCTCTAAATGAAGGTGATTGGCTTAAAATGAGGGGTCCAATTCAGTATGATAAATTTTCTTCCGAACTAACTTTTATGCCAAGAGATATTGTAAAGGTAAAACCTAATTTGAGATTGGATACGGCAAAGATAAAAAGAGTTGAGTTGCATTTGCATACTAAGATGTCGGAGATGGATGGTGTTTCTTCAGTACAAAACCTAGTTAAGAGAGCTGGAGAATGGGGCCATGAAGCAATTGCAATTACTGATCATGGGGTAGTTCAAGCGTTTCCTGACGCATATCTCACTGCAAAAAAGTATGGAATTAAGGTAATCTTTGGAATGGAAGGTTACCTTGTGAATGAAGAAACAGAGGAAAAAAAGGGATTAAACCGTAAAAAGTCGTACCATGTGGTTTTGCTTGCTAAAAATAAGATAGGTCTTCAAAATTTGTACAAACTGGTTACAAAATCGCATCTCGAATATTTTTACAGGAGGCCTAGGATTCCCAAAGTATTATTAAAATCGCACCGGGACGGGTTGATTATTGGTTCAGCTTGTGAAGCCGGAGAGTTAATACAGGCAATACTCGAAAAGGCTGAATGGGAAAGGTTAAGAGAAATTGCTAGTTTTTACGATTATCTTGAAATACAACCACTGGGAAATAATGATTTTTTGGTTAAAGAAGGTAAAGTTAAGAGCCAAGATGATTTGATAGAAATTAACCGTACAGTTTTAAAACTTGGCAAAGAACTAAGTATTCCTGTTGTTGCTACTTGTGATGTACATTTTATGGATAGAGAAGATGAGGTATTTAGACGTATACTGATGGCGGGAAAAGGTTTTAGTGATGCTGATAACCAACCACCCCTATTTTTTAGAACTACAGAAGAGATGTTGGAAGAATTTTCTTATCTAGGAGAAGATGCTTATGAAGTCGTTGTAGAAAATACCAGGAAAATTGCTGAACAAATTGAACAATTAAAACCTTTTCCTGATGAGCTTTTTGATCCTAAAATAGAAGGTGCTGAAGAAAAAATCAAAACTATGTCCTGGGAGCGTGCGCACGAAATTTATGGTAATCCTCTTCCGGATGTGGTAAAGAAAGCTTTAGAAAAAGAATTGAATTCCATTATTGGGAACGGTTTTTCAGTATTATACTATATTGCTCATTTGCTTGTTAAGAAATCTAATCAAGATGGTTACCTTGTCGGTTCGAGGGGTTCAGTAGGGTCTTCACTTGTAGCAACATTTACAGGTATTACAGAAGTGAATCCGCTACCACCACATTATCGTTGTCCAAACTCAGCATGTTTGTATTCAGAATTCATGACTGATAAAGCTATTGGATCAGGAGTTGATTTACCGAATAAAATTTGTCCGCGTTGTGGGAGAGAATTGATAAAGGACGGGCATGACATTCCATTTGAGACTTTTCTTGGCTTTAAAGGGGACAAAGTGCCAGATATAGATCTTAATTTTTCGGGTGAATACCAAGCAAAGGCGCATAGATACACTGAAGAAATTTTTGGTAAAGAAAATGTCTTTAAAGCTGGTACAATTTCAACTGTAGCAGAAAAAACGGCATTTGGATTTGCAAAAAATTATCTTGATGAAAGAAATATTAGGACAAATAAAACTGAATTACAACGGCTTGTGAACGGATGTGCTGGAGTAAAAAGAACAACAGGTCAACATCCTGGTGGGCTTATGGTAATTCCTAAGGAATGCAATGTGTATGATTTTACTCCTCTTCAAAGACCTGCAAATGATGTGAAATCAGATATTATAACAACACATTTTGATTATCATTCTATTTCAGGCAGACTTGTAAAGCTAGATATTTTAGGACATGATGATCCAACATCAATAAAGATGCTAGAGGATTTAACGGGGATTGATGCTAAAAAAATTAGGCTGGATGATAAAGACACGATTTCTTTGTTTTCTAGTCCGGAGGTACTGGGTGTTAGTGCAAAGGAAATAGGTTGTAAAACGGGAACACTTGGGATCCCCGAGTTTGGGACAAAATTTGTAAGACAAATGTTAGAAGATATTCAACCTAAGACATTTTCCCATTTAGTAAGAATATCTGGTTTATCTCATGGAACTAATGTATGGTTAGGTAATGCCCAAGATTTAATTTTAAATGGAATAGCAGATATTTCTCAGATTATTGCTTGTCGTGATGATATAATGCTTTACCTTATAATTATGGGTCTTGATAATAGCCACGCTTTTAATATAATGGAAAATGTTAGGAAGGGTAAAGGGTTAAAAACTGAGGATATAGAAGCAATGCAAGCCCATAATGTGCCTAATTGGTATATTGAATCTTGTCAGAAAATAAAATATATGTTTCCTAAAGCGCATGCTGTGGCATATGTTACTATGGCTTTTAGAATTGCTTGGTTCAAAATTAATTACCCTGAGGTTTTTTATGCTACGTTTTTCACGGTCAGAGCAGATGAATTTGATGCTGACATTATAATTGGTGGTTTAGATAAATGCAAAAAGGTATTAAAAGAAATTGATGACAAGGGCTTATCTGTAACACAAAAAGAGAAAAACCTTCATACAATACTTGAGATAGCTATTGAAATGTATTGTAGAAATATAAAATTAAGAAGAGTAAATCTTTGGGAATCTGATGCAGAAAAGTTTTTAATTACAAAAGATGGTTTACTTCCTCCGTTTTCTGCTCTTCAGGGGTTGGGTGATGCTGCAGCTAAAAGTTTGGTGGATTTGCGTAATAAAAAAGTTATAAAGTCAATAGAAGATCTTAGAAACCGCGGGAAATTAAGTAAGACTGTAATCGAGGTGCTTCAAAATCATGGGTGTTTGAGTGGACTTCCTGAAGAAAATCAACTTAGCTTATTTTAAGA
>JBAYAL010000120.1:0-5643 GCA_041669825.1 Eubacteriales bacterium
AAAAAATTAAAAAAAGTATTGACGCAGAGTAATAATTAAGAGATAATATAAGTGCTTAAACAAATGAAAATGAAACAGCGTTTCAAGGAGTGAAACGACAAAATGTAGTAAATTATGCCCTTATATTATTAATAGTGTATATTTCTACAGAAAAAAGAATATTATATGATTATATAATAGAATTGTATGATATTAAAAAAACAATGAAACGATGTTTCAAAGAATGAAACCAATATATGGAGGTGACAAGGCTATGATGAGAATTGCGACATTGACCTATGATAAAGCAAAAGAGTGCAACGGTCCTGCTATGAGAGATGACCAGGAGATTTCCACATATATTCTTTCTTACCAGATTGCAGAACAACTCCTTAAACATTTTGCTGGGGAATGGAGTCTTGTTGGAAAAGAAATTGTGTTGAAACTTAAAGATTTAGAATATGCGGTCATTATAAATGGTGAGACAGGAACAGTGCATTATGGTTCATTGATGACTAGGTATTATAGTCGATATAATGTTTCTGAAGGGGTGTCCGGGTTAGTAAAAGATATTTGTTCGGATTTTGCACTTCCTTTAGGTAAACCGAATGTTGAAATTGATTACCTATTCAGAGTGTTTGTAAAATTAATAGGGATTTTCCATGCTAGATGTGATATACAAATTTTGCCTAAAATTTCTTCAAACAATATTCGAGAATGGGAATTACAATTAAGCAAAGATGGTCCCTGCGGTTGGATTGATGAAGATGGATTGGCTGAAAATCGTTTTGGGCAAAAAATTGATATCTATCAGTGGGAGAATTTAAGAACAGAAAAAGTAGCTACTTACCTCTTTGGTTTTAATCGCTTTTGTAGTAATTTTCAATGTCCAATGAAATAAACAGAGGTATTATAACTAAAAGTAAGATAAAGCTATAAAAAAAAGGCATTATAAAAATGCCAAAAAAAAGTTCTCTGAACGAACGCCGATTCATTCAGAGAATTAAGGGTTATGAAATTGAATAATGCTAATAAAATGAGGGATAGGAATCTTATAGAATTCTAAAGACTGTTAGATAACTAATGAGGGGTTAAAATATTAGGTGAGAAATATAAATGCAAGAAAAATAACAGCTATTAGAATATCTAGGGTAAGGATCCCTTTGCCTAGATTATTATAGCACTTTAGAATATTTCAGTAAATAGAAAAACAATTTTCGCTATTTTCTGAAATATTTTTTTGTGTCTTTTTCTATTTCTAAATTATATTAAATTCTGAAAACAATAGCGTATTTAGGGGCTGGAATTTTTATTTATAATAAAGTATGATTTTAATAAGGTTGTTTCATGTCGATATTAACAGATTATTTGTAATATATGTACTAAAATATTAATATTACAAATATTACAAAGAGGGTGTGTCAGTAATTATAAGTAGCATTAATATATTGGTTGTGATTATTCCGTGTTGAATAAAGGGCTATATTAATACAATATGTAAGTTAGGAGGTGCATTTTGATGGTTCGGAATATGGAAAAGGTAATTGAAGAAGCAAAGAATGCTGCTAAAAATATGCGACGAAATATTTTAAAAATGACGCATGAGGCACAAGGGGGGCATCCTGGGGGGTGTTTATCTGCAACAGATATTATTGCGGTACTTTATAAAGGGTTTTTAAAAGTTGATTCTCAAGATCCAAAATGGTCAGGGCGTGATTATTTCTTCTTATCTAAGGGACATGCTGTGCCTACTTTGTATGCTGTTTTGAGTGAAATGGGTTTTTTAACTGAGAAAGAATTGCTGGATTTTAGAAAGTTGGAAGGTAGATTACCTGCCTATCCAAGCTGTGAACTTACTCCAGGAATTGATATGGCCTCTGGTTCTTTGGGTCAGGGTTTGTCAATCGCAAACGGAACTATGCTTGCTGCTAGGCTAAATGGTACTGAGCAGAGAGCCTATGTGATGCTTGGCGATGGAGAATTGCATGAGGGGCAAGTTTGGGAAGCGATGATGACTGCATATCATTATAAGTTAAATAATGTTTGTGCAATTGTTGATTATAACAAACTGCAACTCGATGGTTCAATAGATGAGGTTAAAACACTTGGAGACTTAAGGGCTAAATGGGTTTCGTTTGGTTGGAATACTCTTGAAATTGATGGTCACGATTATGAACAGATTTACAAGGCTTTTGAAGAGGCAATTAATTATAAAGAAGGGCCAACTGTAATAATTGCTAATACAGTGAAGGGAAAAGGCGTTTCTTTTATGGAAAATGAAGTCGGGTGGCATTGTGCTGCTCCAAGTGATGAACAATTAAAAATAGCACTTGAGGAGTTGAGTTAAATGAAGATTGCTCCACGTGAAGCTTATGGGAAGGCTCTTGTAGAGCTGGGGAAAGAGAATAAGGATGTAGTTGTACTTGATGCAGATGTTGCTAAAGCATCTATGACGGTACTTTTCAAAGAAGCTTTTCCAGAAAGATTTTTTGATTTGGGGATAGCTGAAGCAGATATTATTGGGACTGGAGCAGGATTTGCGGTTGCTGGGAAAATTCCTTTTGTTAATGCTTATGCTAATTTTCTCCTTGGTAATGGCTGGGAACAGATTAGAATTTCAGTTTGTTATGCTAATCAGAACGTTAAAATCATTGGCCATAATATAGGGGCATCTGCTGGTAAAGATGGCCCAACGCATTTACCGCTTGAAGATATTGCGTTAACTAGGGTTTTTCCAGGAATGACTGTAATTGAGCCAGTGGATGCTATCGAAATGAAGAAGGCGGTTATGGCACTTGCCGCCCATAAAGGACCTGCGTATATGAGAGTGGGAAGAGCTCCTGTCCCAGTGATTACCAAGGAAGAAGATTTATTCCAAATTGGAAAAGCAAATATCATGAGAATTGGTAATGCTGTTAGTGTTTTTGCTTGTGGAGTGATGGTTTCGAAGGCACTTGATGCGGCAATAGAGCTAAAAAAACTTGGCATAGAAATAGAAGTAATTAATATGCATACGATTAAACCCCTAGATGAGGAATGCATTTTGAAATCCGTGAAGAAAACCGGTGTGGTGGTGACGGCTGAAGAACATACACAAATAGGGGGACTTGGGGGGGCTATAGCTGAGTTCTTGGCAGCGCATAACCCTGTTCCAATAAAATTTGTTGCTTCTCCTGATAGATTTGGGGTATGCGGTACTTATGAAGAACTTCATGAAATATTGGGGCTTACTAAAGAAAAAATTATTGAAAAAGTAATAGCTGCATTGGCTATGAAAAAAGCAGTTAACAAGTAGGTAGGGTCTGGTAAATAATTTAATTTTCGGTTGAAGAATGTCAATCGGTAGAGGAATGTCAATCGGTAGAAGAATGTCAATCGGTTGAAGAATGTCAATCGGTAGAAGAATGTCAATCGGTAGAAGAATGTCAATATGAAACAATAATAATTTGGAGGTGATTTTGTGAAGCTCGGATTTATCGGATTGGGTAAGATGGGTAAGCCTATGGCTGCTAATTTGATTAAAGCAGGTCATGAATTGGTTGTATATAATCGGAGTATTAATGCCGTAAGAGATCTAGAAGAACTTGGTGCCGTTTGTGCCAAATCGCCTGAAGAGGTAGCCGGAGGGTCGGGAGTTGTGTTCCTTTGTCTTCCTAAAGGATCAGATGTAATAGAAGTAGTTTCAGGGAAATGTGGTGTACTTTCAGGAACGAAAGTTGGAACAATGATTGTCGATCACAGTACAATAAGCCCTCAAGATTCCAAACAGATGTATTTAGTGTGTAAAGAAAAAGGTGTTGCCTTTCTAGATGCCCCTGTAAGTGGTGGAGTAACTGGCGCGGAGGCTGGAACCCTAAGTATTATGGTTGGGGGGGATAAGGTAGATTATGAAAGAGTCCATTCACTGCTAGAAATAATGGGAGAGAAAATATATTATCTTGGTGGTTCTGGTAGTGGAAATGTAATGAAGCTTGTTAATAATTTGCTTGTTGGGATTACTAATGCCGCTTTAGCAGAAGCTTTTGTGTTAGCAGCTAAAGGAGGACTGGATACTAAAGAAGTTTATGATATATTGTCGAATGCTACGGGGGATAGTGTAATGTTAAGACGCAATATACAGAATTTTGTATTAAAAAAAGATTTTAGTCCTGCATTCACCTTGGATATGTTAAACAAGGATATGGCTTTGGCTGAAGAAATGGCTAAGGATATGGGGGTAAGGTTGCTTTTGGGTTCTTTAGCACATCAGATAGGGAGAGAAGCTGGTTATCTCGGTTATGGAGAAAATGATATGGCTGTAGTTATTAAGTCACTAGAAAAAATAACAAATTTGGAAATTACAGTTAATTAAATGAATATTAAGGAAGTTGATGGAGTATAAAGGGACGAATTTGAAAAATTTTTAAAATTTAGTTAAAGAATAATACAACAAATACTATGAAAGTTCGAAAAATAACGATATAATATACCTGAGGTAACAAGACAAGTTACACATATAAAAAATATATCATGCTCAGTCCATCTTGAAGGTCTGGGCGAGAAGGGGGAATTAAAGTGGGGGTTTTGGCAGAAGTTTATGAAATGCTGAACACGTGCGGGAAATGTGGTTTTTGTCACAATGCTTGTAAGACCTACAAGACAGACGGGGCCGAATACATGGTTTCTCGTGGCAGAGTTCAGCTCATCAAAGCTCTGGTAGATGGCAAGATTGAGGCCGATCAAGACTATGAAGATGCTATAAATAGTTGTCTTCTTTGTGGTGAGTGCGCAATAGCTTGCCCAAGTGGTGTTAGACCTCATGAGTTAGTATTGGCAGCCCGCCGCGATCTGAAGCTGAGAAAAGGAATTAAGCCTTTCCTCAAATCAGTAGTTCTGACCAGTTTGACCAAACCTGGAAGACTAGCATGGGGATTTAAATTCTTTGCAGGTACTGGTAAGAATGTTCTTAAAAAAGTTGATGGGATGAAGTTCTTCAGGGGTATCGAAATTGAAGAAATGCCTGCATCGAAGGTTCCATTTTCAAAGCAGGTTCCAGAAGTTATCACTGTTCCTAATCCTAAAATGAAGGTTGCTTTCTATGTAGGATGCTTTATGAACCATTCTTTGACTGGTACAGCTCATTCAGTTGTAAAAGTTCTGACCAAGGCTGGTTGTGAAGTAGCTGTTCCTAAAGACCAGGACTGCTGTGGCTTGCCTCAGTATGTATATGGTGACTTTGAAACAGCAAAAGCTCAGACTAAAAAGCTTATTAAAACCTTTGGTAAATATGATTATGTTGTTACTGCCTGTGCTACATGTGGATCAATGATTAAGAAAGAAATCGTGGAATTGTTTAAGGATGATGCTGCTTATCTTCCTACAGTGAAAGAATTTGCTGCAAAATGCTATGAATTCTCTGAATTCGTTGATGCAAAACTTAATGTTAAAGAATTATTGCATAATAATACACCTATTACTGTCACCTATCATGATCCCTGTCATATGGTTCGTTACAATACAATTACTGCTCAGCCACGTAATCTTCTAAAGAGTGTTCCCAGACTTAATTTTATTGAGTTTAACGAACATGATAGATGTTGCGGAGCTGCAGGGCTTGTTATGGCATTCTATCATGAAATGTCAACACAAATCACGCTTCAAAAAGCTGATAATATTATTAATAGT
>JBAYAL010000121.1:0-5640 GCA_041669825.1 Eubacteriales bacterium
AGCCTTTGACTAGCTAAGAAAATTTTAGGAATTATATTAATATTCTGAGGCAAAAACCTTGTGATAGTCGGTAAAGCATCATGGCGCCTTCGACCGTAATTGTCCACTGGACAATTACGTGTTCGCTGACGCTGCATTTAGTTTAGCAAGCTCTCTAAGTAATAGTGGATTAATAAAAAAGATGACTCCTATTTTATGATGATAGAGTAGGAGTCGTTAATTTGCTTTTAGAAAATATTATAGTTGTTTTGCAATCATTTCTGCAGCTTTAATGAGTGGGTAACCAGCTGGAGATGCAGTTAACATAGGTTGGGTTCCTATTTGTGATACTAGTAAATCGTTTATCGTCATATTATTTTGAATTATAAAACCAATGACATTAGTTAATTCCCCAGCACTCATGCCTCCCATGACTTCTCCACCGAGGATTACTCCATTATTTTTGGAAACAATTAACTTAACTGTTTGTTTGTGTGAGTGTTCAAAACAACCAGGATGTGTATCCATGCCGGTAAAGCTAGCTGTAACTAAGCTGAATCCTTCTTTTGTAGCTAATGCTTCAGTTAAACCAGCTACCCCAACAGCTAAGTCTCCAATATTAGTGCTATATATTCCTATAGTTCCTCTGAAAGTAGTAACAGTTGATAGTTCATATAGATTTAGTCCTGCAACCCTTGCTTCGGCACAAGCTGTAGAAGCTAACATTATGGCACTTAATTTACCTGTAGAAAAATCTCTTTTTTCGGAGCAATCTCCAACTGCAAAGATATTATCAACACTAGTTCTCTTGTATTGGTCTGTAATAATAAATCCGAGTTTATTTAATTCTAGACCAGCATCTTGGGCAAGAGTAGCATTAGGTCTGTAGCCCATAGATAGAATCACAGCGTCAGCTTCTAAAGTTTCACCATTGTTAAATGATACAGAGCTGACTTTGTTTTCACCAAGGATTTCTTTAATTCCAGTATTGGTTAAAACTTTCACGCCTCTAGAGACAAGTTTTTCTTCAGCAGCTTTGGCAAATTCTTCATCAAAAGCTAGTCCTAATATTCTAGGCATAATTTCAACTAAAGTAACATCAAAGCCTTTTTTGTTTAATTCGTCTGACATCTCAACACCGATAAAGCCAGCCCCAACAACTACAACTTTTTTAAAATTAGTTAGTTTCTTCTGAAAAGCATCTAAATAAGTTTTGCTTTTTGGAATTGTGAAAACATTCTCCAAATTAGTTCCTTTTAACCATTTTGGCATAGTTGGAGTAGAACCTGTAGCAAAGATCAATTTTTCATAGGAATATTCTTCACCACTTTTGGTTTTACAAAGCTTACTTTCTTTATCAATTGAAGTAACTTCATCAATTTTGATGTCGACTCCAAGGTTTACAAGTCCAGCATCGGGAAGAATATTTTTGTCACTTGTTCCAATAGTACCAAAAATGTAAGGAATACCACAAGGGATCATTACTTTTTCTTCTTTTCTAATCAATGTTACACTTTTTTCTGGATTTTTTGATTTAGCAGTAGTTGCACTAACTAAACCAGCAGCACTACCACCAATTACCAATACATCTGTTTTTATCATTTTCTTCCTCCATTAAATATTAATATTATTTTAAAGCTCTTCCTTTAAATTAATGCTAATTATTCTGTTGCAAAATCCTAATTGCTCCAAATCTAACCCGATATATGTGATTAGAAATTGAGAAAAATAGATACAAACGATGACTAAATATAGTTTTTTGCAGTTGAATTGCAAATACATAAATAAAGGATAGGCCTAAATTACGACATTATGATATTATAATATTGTAATATCATAATTAAAAAAAATAGTTTAATTACTCATTTAAGAAAATCTTTATTAGGTCTTTCATTCTATTGTCAGCTAATGAATATATGATTTCAGAACCGATTCTTTGACCAACAATAATATTTTTGTTTTTAAGAATTGCAAGATGTTGGGATATGCTAGACTGTGATGCATCAAGGCAGTCTTGCATTTGGGTAACATTTAATTCTGAATGAGTAAGTTTGTTTATTATACACATTCTGGTAGGATGCCCTAAGGCTTTAAATATTTCTGATGTAATTATTATTTCTTTATCATATTTTGGCATAGTACCACCTGATTAAATATTTTTACTATTTATAATAATATAATAGTTATTTGATAATTGTCAAATGGTTTATTTTTATTTTGGTATATATAAATGCTAAGAGTTAAATTTGTAATATATACTTTGACAAGGAATAGATGCCTTTTTTTAAAGTAATTGATTTTCTATTTGGTTAATGGTTAAATAGGAATATTGAGAATTTAAGCAAAGTGTATTCATAAGAAAGGGGTTTATCTTGGAAATTTTTTTCATTATTTTACCAATCTTTATTGTGCTCATTACAGGGACTTTATTAAAGAAAACTGGAATGGTATCTGAGGAATATATCAAGAATTCAAACAGTCTTGTTTTCAATCTTTTTTTACCAGTTCTACTGTTTTATAAGATATCACAATCAGATTTTCTAGAGGTTTTTAGTAGCACGTCTATCCTAATTATGTTTATGGTTATTATTGTTGTGGCTTTGTTTTCTTTTGTTTTGGGATGGCTTTTACATTTCTCACGTAGGACAATCGGGACATTTACATCCTCCAATTTTAGAGCTAATTATGCTTTTTTGGGTTTGCCAATTTGTTATTATGCTTTTGGAGACCAAGGTCTTGAGATTGCAAGTTTATTTATGGCATTTGTTCTTCCCATGGTAAACATACTTTCTGTGTTTTCCTTCAGTATTAATCATAGTAAGAAATTAATGCCAGTAAAAATTATAAAAGATACTTTAATTAGCCCACTTGTCATTTCATGTATTGCCGGGATTATTGTTGTTCTTAATGGATGGCAATTACCTGTATTTATTGATAGAACATTTTCCATACTTAGTTCAGTTACCTTGCCGCTTGCTCTTTTGGGAATAGGTGCAACTATTCATATAAAAGGATTAAGTGGTAATAAGATAATTCTAATTTTATCCAACGTAATTAAGCTCTTGGTTATGCCTTCGATTGCTTATTTATTGCTTAGTGTATTAGGAATAGAGGTAGGGCTCACGGAAAAGGTTCTTATTGTACTGCTTGCTTGTCCTTCAGCAACCGTAAACTATATACTTGCTTCATCTTTAAATGGTGATAGTGAATTGGCTAGTGAAATTATTGTGACTACTACTATTTGTTCTCTCTTTTCTATTATTGTTTGGCTGAATTTTCTTGGAGTTTAGGAATAAAACGAAATTTAATAAAAATGTGACGCATTTTTAATCGTTTTTCAAAAAAAACTGGAAAATTAACGAATCTATTTTTTAATAAAAAGAAATACTGTTGATAGAAAAATATGAGACGCTATTTTAGGTTTTAGTAGCAGAATCATTTATGTAATATTAAAAAATTTTGAGGTGTGCGTTAGTGAAAGATTTGTATTCGTATATTTTTGATTTATTTATGCTTCCTCTGGAGAAAAATGGACTTTCACAAGTTAGAAAAAAATTATTAATAAAAGCAAAGGGAGATATTTTAGAAATTGGCCCTGGTACAGGAGTGAATTTGAAATATTATGATTCTGAAAAGGTGCAGAGTTTGACACAAATTGACCTAAAGATAGCGGAATCATTAAAGGAAAAAGGTGAAAAAAACAGTGATTTTCCTGTAGATTTAATTGAGGGTAGTGTTGAAGAACTTCCCTTTTGTTCTCGGAAATTTGACTGTGTTGTTGTTACACTTGTGTTTTGTAGTGTAGTAGAGGTGAATAAGGCTTTGCAGGAAATTAAAAGGGTGTTAAAGGATGATGGGATTTTCATATTCATAGAACATGTGTTATCAAATAATACGTTTCTAGCTAAAATCGAAAATGTTTTAAATACTCCTTGGAAGTCTTTTGCCGGTGGATGTAATCTGAATAGAGAAACAAGGAAGTCTATAGAAAGAAATGGTTTCCAAGTCTTAGAATTTGATACTGGTTGGAAGGGAATAATGATTTCCGGAATAGAGAAAAAAAATCCTAAGGCATAAAATATGTTTTTTTAGGATAGAACAATTATTATATTATAAGATATTATAAAAAATGGGGTGTAATGATACTTTGGTGTTGTTACACCCCATTGATTTAATAAACAAGTATAATTATAAAATTGTTCGCTAAACTCTATGAATTATTAATTGCCAAGGATTTTTAGTAGGTCATTAATTATAGTATTCTTAGTAATTCATAATCATAAATTTGGAGAAAGTAGGATGGTTGAGGTAATAAAAATTAAATTGACAAGTTTAGTAAATGACGATATTATTAAGACATACTAATTTAGTAAATTAGTAAATAAGCGAAATGCATGGATGCAAAAATTTAATTTGAATGGAGATATGAAAGATGAAGATACCAACTACGTTAAAACATAAGCCGGTCATTGTTTGTGAAAACTATGAAAATGTTGATGGAAGGAGTGCTTATAACTCTGATACAAAAGGGCTTTCAGTTGGATTAGCACAATGGAATGATCGTGGAAAGGTAGAGGTCTCAGCAAAAGTTTGGCGGTATACGGGTGAAAAATGGTCAAGACAATCAGAAGAATTGCCCTTACATCGTGTTATAGATTTGGCGATATTGATTTGCAGGACAAAGCAGCATTTTAAAGAAGCTTATCGTTATGAAAAACTGTATGATCCTGAGAACACCACTATTGATCGTATCGGACTGCAAGGTGATGCTATGACAGTTTCAGTTTGTACAGATAATCCTAAGATTGATGAGGATATGAAATTATTCTCTGAGGTTCTCAGTGCGGATGATGAATTAATAGGAGAACGTTTGAGGATGCTCTCAGGAATATTGAGAGAAATGGGGTATTGATTTGTGGAAAAGCAATACAGAAAAGAGATGCAGGCCGCCTATAAGGAACGAAAAATAGTAGGGGGAATATGTGCAATAAAAAATACTACAAATGGAAAAATGGTTTTAGCTGCTGTTGTTGATTTGCAGGTATATGAAAATCGTTTTAAATTTTCACAGGTAACTGGCAGTTGTCTGGATTTAAGATTACAGAAAGATTGGATTAAATATGGCTCAAATGCTTTTGTGTTTGAAGTATTGGAGGAACTGAAAAAAAAGGAAACACAGACGTCTAAAGAATTTAATGAAGATATAAAAACATTAAAAGAAATTTGGCTAGAGAAGATTGCTCCTGATATGTTGTATTGATTTTTTTAGCTAATAGAAAGGCAGCTGATTGAGAAAATTGAAAGATGTTGCAGCAGGGATAATAACTCAAAACAATAAAGTGCTTATTACTCGCAGAGCACCTAATGAAAATCTCCCCTCTAAATGGGAATTCCCAGGGGGAAAAGTAGAAGCTGGAGAGACTCCAGAAGATTGCCTAGCTCGTGAATTAAAAGAAGAGTTAAATATTATAGTAAAAGTAAAAGATTTTTTCTGTGAAAGCATTTATAGTTATCCAGCAGATAAAATTAAGCTTTTGGCATATAATGCAGATTGGATTGATGGAAAAATTACGCTTACTGTTCATGATGATTATAAATTTGTGGAATTAGAAGAATTGTTGCAATATGATTTGGCTCCTGCAGATATTCCTATTGCAAAAA
>JBAYAL010000122.1:0-5431 GCA_041669825.1 Eubacteriales bacterium
TTCAGCTGTTGGCGCCTTACCCCATACTTTTTTAGTAAGCTCTGCAATTTTACTGTAACCAGGCCAAGTAACAAGCTTATACTTGTCAGAACCAAGCTGTTTTGCTTTCTGTTCTTCTGGAAGCCATTCATTTCCTTCCATTTCTTCATCAGTAAGGAAATCCGGACTAGGACCTGCCATCAAGTCAGATCCAGCACGATTAATATTACCTGTAATTGCTCTCAAAAGTGCCCGAGCATGCATAGCCGCACCTGCAGGAGCCCCTGATTGATCAACTGCCGTACCCCACTGAATATTGCCAGGTGTGTTTTTAGCATACATATAAGCACCTTCACGAATCTGTTCCGGTGTTAACCATGTAAGTGGAGCAGCCCATTCTGGAGTATATTGCTCAACATGCTCGAAAAGCTCATCAAATCCAACACACCATTTATCTATAAATTCTTGATCGCAAAGACCTTCATAAATGATTACATTCAACCAAGCCAATGCTAAGGCCAGATCAGAACCAGGACGCAATGGCAACCAAAGATCTGCCTTTGCAGCTGTCTCAGAATAACGGGGATCAATAACAATGATTTTTAACCCTTTTTCTTTCAGATCATTTAAACCACGCATTTCTGGAAATCCGGATTCTCCTGGATTTTGTCCCCACAGCACTATGCATCTACTGTTCATTAAATCGATATCAAATGGACACCAGCCAAAAATCGCTGTCTCTACCATAAAAGTAGGAATCCAGCAAAGATGAGCATTATGAAATCCATTAGGACTACCAAAAATATTCATAAAACGACGGCGATCCCAATCATCGGTACGCTGTGTACCACCTGCTGTAGCTACTGCTTCAGCTCCAAATTCATCACGAATCTGACCTAACCTACCAGCAATCTCGTCCAAAGCTTGATCCCAAGATACTTCCTGCCATTTTCCTTCTCCACGTTTGCCAATTCTTTTTAGTGGTTTATTAATACGAGCAGGATGGTCAAGATGTTTCAAGGCCATATTTCCACGAGCACACAACGCCCCCTGATTAGTGGGATGCTCTGGGTCACCTTCAATTTTGATCACTTTGCCATCTTTTACATAAGCCAACACACCACAATTTTGATGACAAAAGAAACAACACGATTTTTTTACCACAATACCTTCTTGTTCTAAATCCATATTTTTGTTCATTCCTCCTAAAATAAGATATTCCCATAAATTCGGATGATTTTACCCCTGAAAAAGTCAGGGAGGAAAAATATTATACATATGTTTAACATTTAATAATGCATAAATCGTGCCAATAGGCATACTAAGGAAATTAAACCTTAAAGCCCTCTATTTAGTGGCTTTTTACAAAATACTTTAAAAATATGAAATGATGGTTCTTTTTCATTTTGAAAAAAAATCTGATTTTAGATTCATTTTTAGAAAAACATAACCGAGTCAACTAGGTATAGAAGATTGAAATAGTCTAATCTAAAATAACCACATCATTATCAATAATCTACAAACGCAAAAAAAGTATTACTTGCTACTTTTTTTTAGTAGCAAGTAATACTTTTTATTACTCCAATATTGATTAGGATGTCAAATGCTCATTTTACAAAAATAACCTACCCATCCTTCAAGCCTAGGTTCCCAACCTAATTGGCTGAGAACCTAGGTAATAAAATAATTACATAAAATTCATTATCTAAGAAGACTCCTTGCCGCAACCATTGCCATTTGGGCAAGAGGTGTCGGGTAGAGACCAATTACTAAAATCATTATAAACGAAAATGTCATAGCGAATTTTGAGGAACCACTTAGTGGAATATCCGGTAAATCTTCCCCATCCTTTGAATACATTACTTTAACAACCGATAAATAATAATACACAGAAATCATACTCATTATAAACCCTATAAAGGCAATTGTAATAAATCCACTGCCCATCACTGCTGAGAAGATATAGAATTTACCCACAAAACCTGCCAGAGGAGGAATTCCTGCTAGTGACAACATAGACGCTGTCATAACAACCGCTGCCAGGGGCGATCTCCTAGCTAAACCTGCATAATCAGCTATTTCATCACTCCCCTGAGCCTGACCTACATGAATGACTACCGAAAATGCGCCAAGGTTAGCAAAAACATAGATCATAGCATAAAATAACACACCTTTGACTCCTGCAACCGAAGCGGCTATTACACCCACCATGATGTAGCCGGCCTGAGCAATACTTGAGTAAGCCAAAAGCCGTTTAATATTCTTCTGTGGAATAGCCATCAAATTACCCATAATCATCGTCATAGAAGCCAAAATAATTAGAAGAGTAATTCCAGTTTGAGAATACACAGATTGACTAAATAACATCAACAAATATACTCTAATCAATGCTGCAAAAGCTGCCGCCTTAGATGCCACTGCTAACAGTGCAGTTACTGGAGTCGGGGCTCCTTCGTAAATATCAGGTGCCCACATATGAAATGGTATTAATGAAATCTTAAACCCAAATCCAGCCAACACAAATACTGTCGCTAATATTGTGGATGGCGTAATCACCTGCTGCATTGCATAGCTGATTTCCATAATTTGAGTAGATCCTGTCAAGCCATAAATAATGCTGATTCCATAAAGCAAAATAGCTGATGATGCAGACCCTAAGACAAGGTATTTCATTCCTGCCTCAGCGGAACGTCCGTCATTGGTACCATACCCTACCAAAATATAAAAGGAGATTGTCATTACTTCCAATCCTACATACATAGTAATAAGCTCACCAGCTCCAGCCATTAGCATCATTCCAAATGTTGCAGCTAGGAGCAACGGATAAAACTCTCCTCTATATGCCTGGAATTTCTGAACATAATTAGGAGATATCAAAACGACCAACAATGTTGAGATTAAGAACAAAATCTTAAAAAATACGGCAAATTGATCATGCAAATACATTCCATTTAGAAATATTCCATATTCTCCAAAGAAAAAGTCATAACAGGTATAAGCAAGAATACTTAGTAATGCAAACACCGTCAAGGGGAACATTCCTTTTCGCGAGCCAGGAGGTATCAGAAGTCCAATGGCTAACAAAACGAGAGTAGCCACCATCAAAGCTATTTCAGGAGTAAGCATCGCTACAAAATTTAAATCCACCATTAGAACAACCCTCCAATCTTCGCCTGTCCTACAAACTCAAGTATTTTAGCCAAACCTGAAGATGTTATACCACTGTCAATAACACCAAATAAGATGTTAGGCACAATACCTGCTACAAAAATTACTAAGACAAAGGATACCAAGGGAATCAATTCGACCCCACATAAATCCTTGAGATGATCCCACTCAGACTGCCGTGGTCCAAATATAACTTTAGCAATCACCCTTAAAATGTAAACTGCTGTAAAGGTAATCCCTGCAATTCCCAGGATCGCATGAACTGGAAATACTTTAACGATACCCATAAAAATAGTAAATTCCGAAATAAAGTTTACTGTACCAGGAAGTCCAAGAGAGGCTAATCCAGCAATTGCAAAACCAGTTGCCAAGCGGGGCATCTGATGTGCAAGCCCTCCCAGCTCTTCAATATTTCGAGTATGTGTTTTCTCATAAATAGAACCAATCATGGAGAAAAATAGTGCTGACATCACTCCATGTGCAAACATCATCGCAACCGCTCCGTTAATAGCCGTAACATTTAATGCCGCCAGACCGATTAAGACATAACCCATATGACTCACTGAAGAGTATCCAATTATATATTTCAAGTCCTTCTGAGCCAAAGCAATAAAGGCAGCATACAGTACATTGGCAATTGCCAAAACTGCAATAACCGGTGCCCAAAACTTTGCTCCAATAGGAAGTACAAATATTCCTAATCGAATTAAACCATAGCCTCCTATTTTCTTTAAGACTCCTGCGTGAATCATACTCACAGCTGTAGGAGCACCGGCATATCCATCAGGAGACCAAGAATGAAAAGGAAACATTGAAATCAAAGAACCAAATCCAAAAAGCATTAAACCAAAGGCAATTTTCTGGAATGTAGGATCATATAATTCCTGACGGGCTGCTAATTCTGTAAACATAAAGGTATTTGCACCTGCTTTAAGATAGAGCATAATCATTACTACCAAAAGAAAAGCAGAACCGATAAGTAAATAAATTGTCAGCTTCATACCAGCATATTCTTTAGTAACACGTTTTGAACTCCCCCACACAATAACCATAATGTAAATCGGGATAACTACTATTTCATAAAATAGAAAGAAAATAAACAGATCAAGAGAAATAAATGTTCCCATAACTCCGGCAAGTAATATCAGAAGTAACATAAAGAACTCTTTAACTCGTTTTTCTATATTCCATGAAGAATATACTGCTGAAAAACCAATCAAATTTGTCAAAAGCAACATGGGTAAACTAATCCCATCCACTCCAAATGCCATATTTACCCCTATATCCTTCACCCAGGGAACAATCATGCTAAATTGTATCCCACCAAGGACATGATCATAGGCAAAAAACACATAAAGTGATAGAGCAAGGGAAACAAAGGTACCCATAGCCGCAACTATTTTTATAGTTTTACTTTCTTCCTTGGGAAGAAAAACTATAATTAACATTGCCAAAACAGGTGCCAGCAGGGTGAACAGTAGAATAGTTGAATTTATCTCAGGCTGAAATACAGACATTATTTCACACCTCCTAGCAACACTGAGGGATTAAAAGCCAGTAATTGATCTTCTCCCACAGCTAAGAAAATATATATCATCACTATGGCAAAGAAAAACACCAAAGCGTACGTCTGTAATTGTCCATTTGTTGTTCTGCGAAGTATTCTGGCACTGCCGCGGGTTACCAGGGCCATACCATTGATAATTCCATCAATAATATAGATATCAAACCAATAAAGTGATTTTGCTATTACTCCATCAATAACCTTATGAATAAACCACAAATAAATTTCATCGATGTAATATTTATTTTTCAAAAGCTTGTATACCCCTGAGAATCGTATGGCAATGCTTTGGGCCGCAATAATTTTCTGGACATAGATAATATAAGCTAGCAATATTCCAAGACCACCTGCTACTACTGAAATTCCAGCCAAACCCCAATCAAGTGCTTCGTGTTCAAACTCACCATAATGAATAAAGAAACCAAAATTATGCTCTCCCAAAGCTGCAAATCCTGCAAATGCGCTAAATACAGCAAGAATAATCAATGGCACAGTCATTACCCAAGAAGATTCATGTGGGTTATTCTCTGGTTTTCCCTCCCCCATGAAAGCTACCGCAAATAAACGAAACATATAAAAAGCTGTTAGAAAAGCTGTAAATAATCCTACTCCATAGATTACTGGATGACCATTGTGTAGCGCTGCCGCCAAAATCTCATCTTTTGACCAAAATCCTGCAAAAGGGGGAATACCTGAAATAGCAAGCACCCCAATAAAAAA
>JBAYAL010000123.1:0-5426 GCA_041669825.1 Eubacteriales bacterium
CCAGTACCGCTGGTACTCGTTACGGTAGCTACTCCGTTGTTGGCATACACACCATAATTGTATCCCGTTACGTTAAAACTACCTTGCCCCATAAGGTTTACACCGCCACTGCTTACATTCAGCCCAGTGCCCGATGAATTGTTTACATTCAGGGTAAAGCCATTTAAATCAAAGGTAATTCTTTTACCGCTGATACTGATTCCGGAATTGTAGTCGATGCTGCTTAGCAGTTTGATGGTTTGGCCTGTCGTGACTGCACCAAGTGCATCCCCCCAATCTGTATAGTTTGTCGTACCGATTTGGCACACATCCCCCATCGCTTGAGCTGTAGCAGGCAACATCCCCAGCAACATGACAGCCATCAATATGAGCGGCTGTATTTTCCTCTTCAACACTATTTTCATAAGTTTTCCCCCTGAAAATTGAGTTAATAATTAAAAATTCGAAGTCTTTCGCCTTACCCATCTAATGTATTTTTTCACTTATTATATCACTTTTTTTACTATTTTTTAGCAATATATACCATTCATTTATACTATAATTTTCTATTAAGTTTGCTCTATAATTAATTATCCCATATTTGTGTATATTTTCATTATGATTTCATACAGTCTGTGAACGACGCGGTCTTTGCGACTAATTTTAGATAATGTTGTTAGTTACCGCAGCCTCTCAACCACATTCATATTGACAAAGTTGTGGTAAAGCAGTCATAAGATTCATGATGTTCAGTATGTAAAATTGAGTTATTACTTTTTATTAAGTCATCAATTTTTATCTTTGGTTTTTTCTGTGTTTAGGAAAATCATAAATCTCTAATAAGTTATGCGACATAATTCTCCCACTTGAAATTATAACATATACGTGATATTATTTTACTATGATACGAGGTGATCAATATGTATGAGATTGAATATTATACTGAAAATGACTATTGCCCAGTAATGGAGTTTATTAGTCAACTTAATCCTAAAGAGCAAGCAAAAATTTTACGAGAAATTGATCTTTTGCAAGAGTTCGGTCTCTTCCTCGGTTATCCCCATATAAAAAAACTGGGGGGCTCATATAATAAATTATGGGAACTTCGTATCAAACAGAGCACAAACGATTTTAGAATTTTCTATTTGAGCTACAATCAAGGCAAATTCATCTTACTTCATGGTATTCGAAAGACTTCGAAGAAAATTCCTAAAACAGATTTAGATATTTCTTCAAAACGAATGACCAATTACTTTAAAGGAAGTGATCAAAGTGAATCATGATCAAGTAAAAAAGCAACTACTTCAAAATCCAGAAGTTCAAAAAGGATATGAAGAGCTCAAGGTTCTCTATGATATTAAACGTGAAATTATTCGACTCAGATTGGAACAAGGGTTAAGCCAAAAAGAACTGGCTGATAAGATAAACACAAAACAATCTGCAATTTCGCGCTTAGAAAGTGGCGAATACAATCCTAGTATAGAATTTTTAACTAAGGTAGCCAATGCACTAGGCAAAGAACTCCAAATAAACTTTCAATAACAATAAAAAAGACATGACTTACTACTTATAAAAAAATTGGTTAAAAAAAATGATGGGTAAGTATTCTGGTAAATCAAATTTGAGTACATTACGAAATAAACAGAAATGAAATTTATTAATTTTAATAGTAAATTTTCAGGATTTTAAAACAACGAAGATATATTATATAAGAAATATATCTTATATAAATTTAAGTTATAAATAAAATTTAAAGACCTCTTATAGGGAACTTTGCTCACCCTACCTTAGTAAAATCATATAAAACCGAAACATGCATATATAGAAGGGCTACATCCCTCCTATTTTAATTTATGGTGATAAATGAATTGAATACGTAGGAGCAATAATTGTTTACAGAAAAAAATGAAGGTAATATAATTAGATAGTGACAATTTCCATTTATATATATAAAAAGGATGGTACAGATAAATTAACAGATTGGAGTGTTCCTATTGGATAACATGCTGTTAATAGACTTAGAAACACAGAATTTTCCAGTAGAGTCTGGTATTTATGAAGTTGCCTGTTTGGTAGTAGAAAATTATAAGGTTGTTGACCAGTTGTACTTGGGCAAAGAAATACCGAGATACACAGGGTCAAAAAAGTATGGATTTGGATTTTATGATATTAGCCAAGATATAGAATACATAAGACAATTTAAGGAGTTTGTAGATAAGTACCCCTATCCTATAGTTGCACACAATTGTCCATTTGATAGGAAATTTCTTATATATTACAACTGGATTGTAGCCGACTATCCAACTTACTGCTCTATGAGGGCTATTAGAATAGCCCATAATAACCTAGGTAGTTATGCTTTAAATAATTTAGTTAAACACTATAAAGTATGTAAAGAATTAGAACATACTGCCATGTCTGATATAACAAATGTATATAAAATACTCAAAATTGTAAGACCTCAGACATGGCTACCTGTCGGCACTCAACTAAGATCTGATTTGCATTCCAAAAAAGTAAAAGCAAGAGCATTAGAAGATATTGATCTTAATATAGAAACTACAAATGTTCTTAACGGTGAAGTTATATGCTTTACAGGTAAAAGTAACTACCCCAGAAATACAATGCAAGAAATAACAATTAAAAATGGTGCAGAAATTTCAAATGCTATTACCTCAAAAACTACAATGCTTGTAATAGGATTAGATGCTGGTAGTAAATTAGAAAAAGCCCAAGAAAAAGGTATTCCAGTTATATCAGATGAAGAATTTATGCAAATATTAAACCTCAAGGGAAAGAATATTATTGCCTAGTCTTAATATATGGATTTTTTTTCGCAATTATCTTTCTACTATTAAAGATGGTAATAAATCAAAATTTATAACTCTTTTGGCTACTAAATTTACCAGGGGAGTTCTTCTTTGCGTACTCCCAGATGGATTTATTAATATCTGTCATTATGGTTTACTGGAAATAATCACTTAACCTGTGCCCGTTATGGGAATCTAAAACGAAGTAATCAACCCCAATTAAATTTTAGTTCATCCTCTTTACTATTTCATCACAAACAATAGAAGTTATTAGTAACAATTAATTCCTCATACAGCTTTTTTAATGATTTTATACCAATTTTCTAACTTGCGACTATAAGCCTTGACTTAAAAATCCAAAAAGTTATAATTAAAGTGGATTTGTCAATTTTTGTTTTAATTTGTTTTTTTTGGATAATAGTGATAATATTTTGCGGTTTTGTAAACTGGGAGGTATACATATGAACACCAAGTTAAAGAAAAATATTAGCTTGAATGAAAAAGAACTACTAGGTTACGGATTTGTCCAAGAAGTATGGAATACCAGTTATACAAAAGTGCTTAGATACAATCAGGAGATCTGGCATGATGGGCTTAAAGAGCATAAGGTTATTAGCACTCCTGATGAACACATTCTTGAAAATAAAGTCAGGGTACAGGTTGAAAAATGGACTCAAAAGTGGAACGCCGACTGTGAAAAAAAACTACTTGAGGACAAAAGAAGAGCTAGTGCTAAAGAAGCGACATACAAAACCAAAGAAGCAGAAAAAAAAATAGCAGAGGCAGAGAATATTCTCTTGGCTACGTTAAACGTTAATTATACAGTAGACTGGGAAATACTTAAAAATAAGGACGAATTCAAAGAGCCTTATCCCCCTAATCCAGCTACACCAAAATATGATATTTTCCCGGTTGCCCCTGATAAAAACACTCCCAAATTTCAGCCGAAGATCAGTTTTATCACCAAAATCTGTAAGTCTTTAAAGGAAAAAGCAATTGCAGAATCCGAGCTTACTTACAAACAGGCATATGATAAATACCAAAAAGAGTATGAAACAGTTACTAAAAAAAACGATCAATTGACCTCCGAATATCAGAAAAATATTGTTGAATTTAATAAAAAGGTATCTGAGTGGGAAGCTAATAAAACAGCATATCTCAATAAACAGAACGAATACAATAAAGAAATTGATGAGCTAAAATCTCGGTATAACTCATTTGACGAATCTGCAATTCTCGAATACTGCGAAATTGTACTAAACAGATCATTGCTTCCAGATTTCATCCTTAAAGAATTTGTGTTGGATTATAATCCAGACAACAAAATTCTCATCATTGATTTTATGCTGCCGTCATTAGAAGCTTTCCCTAGTATCAAAGAAGTCAAATATTTGGTTTCCAAAAACGAATTAAAAATCTCCTACTATAATGACAAATTTATGGAAAAGCTCTTTGACTCAACAATTTACAAACTTATTTTGAGAGTGCTCCACGAGGAATTCCAGGCGGATGTTATCAACGCAATCGACGCTATTTCTTTTAATGGTTGGATAAATTTTTTAAATAAGGCGACTGGTGTTAGAGAAAAAGCTTGCATTGCAAGTATTCAAGTCAAAAAGGGAATCTTCGTGACAATTGATTTAAAAAATGTAGATCCGAAAGCCTGTTTCAAGAATTTTAAAGGGGTCGGCAGTTCTAAATTATCTGGGATCGTTCCGATCCAACCTATTTTAACAATCGATAAAAATGATAAACGGTTTGTTAATTCTTACGAAGTCTCCAGCGCACTTGATGACTCAACGAATCTGGCCGCGATTCCCTGGGAAGATTTTGAGCACCTCATAAGGGAATTATTCCAAGCCGAATTTTCCACTAATGGCGGGGAGGTAAAAGTCACTCAGGCAAGCCGCGATGGCGGTGTAGATGCAGTAGCCTTTGACCCTGACCCTATTCGGGGTGGGAAAATTGTTATCCAGGCTAAACGATACACAAATACCGTCGAAGTTTCCGCGGTTCGTGACTTGTTTGGAACGGTTATGAACGAAGGTGCAACAAAAGGAATCTTAGTTACAACAGCAGACTATGGTCCCGACGCTTACGGATTTGCCCAGAACAAGCCACTCACTCTTTTAAATGGACAGAATCTTTTATACTTATTGGAGAAACACGGACATAAAGCAAAGATTGATTTAAAAGAGGCTAAAGCTTTAAACATTAAAAAATAACAAAATATGTTATCAAGGAAACACAATCTCTCGTTACAAAACGAGAGATTTGAATTTTATTAGCCGATTCAAATATTTGCACATCGCCATTGGAACTAATTAACTCCCTTAAAGATATATGTAACCATTTATCTTGACATGGATTAAAAGAATCAAAATCTTTATCAATATTCCAGGGGTGATTTACAGCTTTTCCCACACTCTATCTGGCCACTCCTTACCCATAACATCGACCAAGGTTTCACTTTCATATTTCTTAAAAGGCCTTACTAGTGCACCGGCTTGTCCAAGATCAACAGATAATTTAATTAGTAGTGGATCTAATACCTCCATTATCCTACTTTGGCCCTCTATATAATCTTCCGTCAATAGATAAAATAGATAGTCCATACTACCTCGCTGTGTTCCAATA
>JBAYAL010000124.1:0-5404 GCA_041669825.1 Eubacteriales bacterium
CAACTGTAATGGCTTCCTTCAAGGTGCCGGGCAAATTAGAAAAAACGTTAGTTGATGAGAGTGACAAAGTAGAAATTGGGCAGGAACTAGCATCACTAGAAGGTCAGGAGATTAGTGCTGATGTAACTGCCGCTCATGGAGCATATGAGGCAGCGAGTGGACAGGCTCAGCAGGCATCTGATGCGGTATCACTAACAAGTCAACAGGTAGAGAGCGCGATTGCTCAAGTACAGGCAAAAGTTGCTCAGGCTGAAATAGGAGTCAAGGATGCCGAGGCATCTTATGAGCGAGCCTCAAAATTATTTGAAAGTGGAGTTGTTGCTAAGAAGACACTGGAAGATGCTACCAATGCTTATGATTTGGCAAAAAGTAAGTTAGCAGAAGCTCAGGCAGGTCTTGATCAAGCTGTGTCGGCAAGGATCAATGTGCAAATAGCGCAGTCTACATGCCAAGCGGCTCAAGGGGCAGTTGAACAAGCCAGTGGTGCTGTTCAAAAAGCTGAGGCTTACCTTCAAAATACTCACTTGGTTTCTCCTATGTCTGGCTATATTACCCAGAAATATCTCCAAGTTGGTGAAATGCTGAATGCAGGTACTCCGGTTTTTGAAATAACAGATTTGGTTCAACCTTATGTGAATATTTACATTAGTGAAGATAAAATTGGACGTGTTAAATTAAATCAAGAAGCAGAAATCACAGTGGACTCTTTTCCTGATAAAGTTTTTAAAGGTCAGGTGGTTTTAATTAACGATGCGGGTGAATTTGCCGTAAAAAAGGCGATAAATGAGCAATATGAACATGATATCAGGAGCTTTGCAGTTAAAGTTGATATACCAAACCCTGATTTAGAATTAAAGACTGGGATGACAGCTAAGGTTAAGATCATAGAGGGGGAAAAGTAGCTATGGAGTCCATTATTAAGGTTAGTAAGCTTTCACAGAAAATGGGTCGTAGGATACTTTTAAATGAGATATCTTTTGAGGTGTTTCCAGGAGAATGCTTTGGCGTGTTTGGTACCAGGGGAACAGGTAAGACGTCTCTGCTGCATATTTTAGCAGGACTGGATCGGTTCACCTCTGGCGAAGTCCAAATAATGGGTAATAATATCAGAAAATCCGATAAGTTTAAGCGTGATTTAGGTCTTGTGACTCAGGAAAAAAGCCTTTTCAGGGATTTGACGGTTAACGAAAATCTTGATTTTATTGCAGCTTTGAAGCAAGCCTCAAGAGCCGATATTTCTGAAATGATTGAGAGTTATGAGCTTAATGAATTTTTGTCTGAGCCGATCACTGCTCTGGATACTATGGGTGTATTTCAACGTCTTTCGTTGGCTTGTGCCATGCTTAACAGGCCCAAAATATTAATTCTTGATGAAATAATTAAAGATATTGATTTATATTCACGCAATCTTATATTAAGAGAGCTGCAGAAATATCAAGCTGAAGGAGGAACATGTGTCTGTGCCTTCAGTAATATTGACTTTTGTAAATATATGAGCAGAATAGGTTGGTTGGAAGGGGGAGAGGTGACTCTCTATGAAGCGGAAGATGCTCGGGCAGAATGGAGCAGGCAGGAAAAACTATATAAAGAACAGAGTGGTAACTACCATGTTTAGGCAGAGCAGAGCAATTATGAGGCGCGAAATATCCTATATGTGGCGAGACAAGGGTTTGCGTAATATTCTGCTTTTCGGTTCTTTGTTGGGGTTGCTTCTTTTTGCAGGTGTCTATAGCCATCAACGCTTGGATAATATCCCGACTGCTATAGTTGACCTTGATAAGAGTAATGCTAGTCAGGAAGTTATTACCGATTTAAAAAATTCCGAAAATTTACAGATTGTAACTTATCCCGATGATTTTGTTCAATTAAAGGAACTGATTGAAAAGGGCGAGGTGATTGTCGGAATAGTTATTCCTGAAAATTATGGTAAAAATGTAGCATTACATAGACAGACCAGAGTAGGGGTAGTGATAGATGGGTCTAATATGGCTTATGCAACTAATGCATCCAGTGCAGTTCTGACGGTGACCAGAAGCATAGGAGCCAAAATTGGTATTAGTACCTTAATCGCAAAGGGGATAGAGCCTAACCAAGCGCAGGAGGCCTATCAATCTATTGAGTTCAGAGAAGATTCCTGGTTTAATCCTACCACGAATTATGCTTACTTTCTGGTGTTGGCTTTTGCAGTGAATATATGGCAGCAATGTTGTACTCTGGCTTCCTGCATGAACGTTATTGGAGAAAAAGGAGTCAGCAGTTGGATGCAAATCAGATCCTCTGGGGTATCAGTTTGGAAGCTCTTTATATGCAAATCTTTTGTCCATATTGGTGCTTTTATGTTAATGATTCTCCCTGTTTACTTTCTGGCTTTTGAGGTCTTTAAATTTCCGCTTGCTTGTGGATGGCCAGCCATTTTGTTGTTTACCTTCACCTTTGCTATCTGCCTGCACAGTTTAGGTACGGTGATGTCCAGTGCTGCAGGAAATGCTGTTGATTCTACTCGTTTTGGGATGGTTATTGCCTTACCTTCATTTATAATTTCCGGTTTTACCTGGCCTTTAGAATCCATGCCTCAATGGTTCCAGCCCCTGGCCTGGTTTTTCCCTCAGACTTGGTTTTTTCAGGGGATAAACTATCTCACTTTTAAGAATCCTGGCTGGGAATTTATGTATCGCTATTTTTTGATTCTGGGATTAATGGCGATTTTATTCTATAGCGTTGCAGCCCTGTTTACACATGGCATTACAACGTTTTTCAGAAGAGGGTGATTAATATGAAACAGATTATGACGATTGCTTATTATGAAGCTATTCATATTTTAAAAGATAAAGTTTTGCTTTTAGTTGTTTTTATTGCTCCGGTCCTCTATGCAGCGTTGTTTGGTATGATATATATATCAGGGACTTTGCAGCATGTACCATTGGGAATTGTTGATCTCGATCATTCTACTGAAAGCCGAGCTGTGGTTTCATCTTTTGAAAACACAGATAATTTCAAAATAATTTCGGGAGTAACTTCCTATGAGGATTTAGAAAAAGGGATGAAAAATGGTACAGTTCGGGCGGGGGTAGTTATCCCGAAAGATTATTCTCAAAAGCTGTCCCAGCATCAGCTTACTCAAATTTCAACAGTCTATGATGGGTCCAATCTTATTTATGGGTATAATACCCGCAGATATTTTATTACAATGCTAAACACCTTTAGTGCGGAACATACTGCTTCTTATCTCGCTGGTCTGGGTATGACTAAAAGAGAGATTACCGATGTTATGGATACAGTTTCTTATAGTATGCAGGTTTGGTATAATCCAACTTACAGCTATCCTACTTTTATTTTTATTGGTATGGTCGTTATGATCCTGCACCAGCTTGGCTTTTTGTGTATTGCCTTGACGGTTACCAGGGAAAAAGAAAAAAATACCTGGATTCAGTTCCTTTGTTCAGCGATTCCACAGTGGAAGATATTTATAGGCAAGGCTCTGCCTTATTTTATTGCAGGCTTTTTCAATTTTAGTTTGTTGTTATGGGTGGCGGTTAGATTTATTAATGTCAAATTCAGTGGATCTCTGGTTTTAATACTTTTGCTGGGTCTGTTATTCAATATAATTATTACCTCATCGGGGTTTGTTGTTTCCCTCTATGCTCCCAATTCGTTGCAGGTAACCCGTTATCTCATGTTGATGTCAGTTCCGCTTTTTGTAATCTCCGGATATACTTGGCCTGGGGCTTATATCCCGAAATTACTTAATGGCTTGGCTCGACTTATGCCTTATACCTGGATGGCGGAAGGAATTCGTTACGTGACAGTGAAGAATTTAGGGGTTGATTATTTGGTAACTATTATTTCAGTTTTAGCCCTAATGGCCGGAGGAAGTTCTTTCCTAGCGTTGACATTTTCTAAACGAAGGAAACCATTTGCTCAGGACAGACCGACGGTAAATAGTACATCACTTATTCCTAAAAAGGGTTTCTAACCCTGAATCCATTAGGTTAATAATTAATGACTAAAACATAAATTGAAAGCATCTTAATAATACTTATAGTACATTATTTTAAAAGGAACCTTCAAAAAAAGGTTCCTTTGACGTAAAAAAAATAAAATTATGTACATAATCGAGTCAGTAAAAAAGCAATTCACAGCAGTTTGGTAAAAATTAAACCTATGTAGTTTGTGTTAAAAATGCATACTTTCGTGGTCGTTCATTGAATACCCATCTCTTTTAATGTCGCTTATTTCTAACGTATCTTCTTTTATGTCGATATCCTTAAGTTTTTTAACTGCCCCATAAGGTTCTTTTAGTGAAAGATTATCTCCGCTCCCGGAAACAACCCATAAAATTTTATATCCCTTAGGTATAGATAGAAGATTCTCTTCACCCTTGCCATCAGTAAAATAGATTAATAAATTAACCTTATTCTTATTAGCATATTCAAAAACCGGGGTAAATTTAGTTCCACCTCTTATATTACTTCTATCTTTTATATCTTTTACAGAGTTGACTTTATACACACGCTTAATTTCGTTATCACATTCAATAATAGTAATCTCCTGATTATAGTTTTGAACGATATCGAGTACTTCTTTAATAGCTTGATTAAATTCTTCATTACTAATGCTCCCGCTAATATCAAGGGCAACAACGATTTTTGCTTTATGACTTCTAAGTTGACCTCTTAAATCTAATCTATTGGGCTGCCTTCTATTTCTTCTTGTGATAGTCTTTTTTTTATTACTTTCAACAGTCCCCATCAACCGTTTAAGATATAAATTCCAAGGCAATTCACCTTTGCTATTTTTCAGTGATGATATCATACTTTCTAAATAATTTGGAATGTTATTTTTTTGAGAATTATCAATAAACTTTTCAGTGAATTCCTGAAGTGTTTTTTTATCTGTATTACTAGAATTTTCCCAAATGTCATGGGCTTTTTCAGGATTGAAATTTGTTTCTATTTTTCCGTTTTTGTTACTATCATCTTCATCGTCATCTTTATCTTTCGCTTCTTCGAGTAAGTCTAGGGTAGTTTGGATCTTTTCTGCATAATATTCAAAAGGTTTATAAGGCAAGAGCTTTAAAGAATAATTTAAATTTACCCATTCCAAGGTAATAGCATATGGTGGTAGATAATCTAAATATTTATTTACTACTATATCCATTGCCATGTTAATAGCTAAGGTGCTATAGCCAATTTTCAAATCTTTTTTTCTTATTAAATGCATAGATAGGACATGAAGTATTTCGTGTTTAATGGTACTTTCCATTTGTTTCATATTAAGATTTAAGAAAATTAGGGGGTTAAAATATATAATATATTTAGTTCCTTTAAAGTTTACAGCAGGAGGACTACTTATATCAAATCGTATTTCTCTTAACATTTGAAACAAAAAATATCCATAAAAATTA
>JBAYAL010000125.1:0-5400 GCA_041669825.1 Eubacteriales bacterium
AGAAATAAATTACCTTAGAATTTCAGTTACTGACCTTTGTAACCTCAGATGTCAGTATTGTATGCCAGAAAAAGGTATATATAAAAAAGAACATAAAGATATCTTAAGACTAGAAGAAATAGAAAAGGTCGTTCAGGCCGCAGTGAAAATTGGTATTAACAAGATAAGGTTTACAGGAGGGGAGCCTCTAGTTAGGAAAGGGTTAACGGACTTAATAGCTAATATATCTGTATTAGATGGAATAAATGATATTGCCTTGACTACTAATGGAATTCTGCTTCAAGATTATGCAGAAGAATTAAAAAAAGCAGGACTTAACAGGGTAAATGTAAGTATAGATAGTCTGGATAAAAAGAAATATGAAACAATAACCAGAGGCGGAAACCTTGATGATGTTCTGGCAGGAATAAGGGTAGTCAAAGAGGTTGGATTGCTTCCGCTAAAGATCAATGTGGTACTGATCGGTGGATTCAACGATGATGAAATAGAGGATTTTGTGAATCTCACGGTAAAAGAGGATATAGAAGTACGGTTTATAGAACTAATGCCCTTGGGTGAAGCAGCTAGTTGGGATAAAGCACACTTTCTCTCTGATGAAGAAATACTACAGAAGATGCCACGACTTATAGCACTCCCATTTAAAGGGCAAGGGGGAATAGCCAGATATTATAAGCTCCCTAACAGTAAAGGTAAGGTAGGACTTATAAGCCCTTTAAGTAATCACTTCTGTAGTTATTGCAACAGAATAAGGCTTACAGCAGATGGAAAGTTAAAACCCTGTCTGCATTCGGATTTGGAACTGGATATTAAGGATTATGGGGATAATATGGAGAAATTTCTGTTAGATGGAATAAAAGCAAAACCTCATAAACACTATATAAATAATGCTGATTATGTTCCTGTGGTAAGGAATATGAATCAAATCGGAGGGTGAAAAATGAATGAATTAACGCATTTTAATGAACAAGGTAGAGCATGGATGGTTGATGTAAGTGCCAAACCTGATACAGCCAGAGTGGCAGTAGCCCGCGGAGAAATACAAATGAAGCCAGGAACTTTAAAAATGGTAAAAGAATATGCCATGAAAAAAGGTGATGTTCTTTCAGTAGCCCAAGTAGCAGGAGTAATGGGTGCCAAAAAAACTGCAGATATAATACCTATGTGTCATCCCTTGTCTTTGTCAGGAATAAATGTAGCTTTTTCTATAAATGAAGCAGAGAGCAAGATCGATATAGAAGCAACGGTGAAAAATTCAGGACAGACTGGGGTAGAGATGGAAGCACTTACAGCAATTTCAGTGGCCGCTTTAACCATTTATGATATGTGTAAAGCAGTGGAAAAAGATATGGTGATAAGCAATATTTGTCTTTTGAAGAAATCAGGTGGTAAGAGTGGGGAGTATATAAGGAAAAGTTAATTAAAGTGTAATTAATTATACTTTAATTAAAATAGAAATATGAAATCGCGTATTCCTTTATATAAAATAATAAAAATAATTGAAAAATTAAGGTAAGGGGGTTATGTCCGTGATAACAGCAGCCGTGTTAACAATAAGTGACAAAGGTTCCAGAGGTGAAAGAGAGGACTTAAGTGGCCCTGCTGCCAAAGAAATTTTGCAGGAGGTAGGTTGGGAAGTAAAGGCTCTGGATATAGTTCCTGATGAGATAGAGTTAATAGAGGGAAAACTAATAGATTTTTCAGATAAGCTTGGAGTTGATGTGGTATTTACAAGCGGAGGAACAGGGTTTTCCCCAAGGGATGTAACACCTGAAGCAACTCTGGCAGTGGTAGAGAGACTGATTCCTGGAATTCCCGAAGTAATGAGAATGGAAAGTTTGAAAATAACTCCCAGAGCTATGTTATCTAGAGCAGTAGCGGGAATAAGGAAGAAAACAATCATAATAAACCTTCCAGGCAGTCCTAAAGGAGTAAAGGAATGTTTAAAAATTATTTTACCTGCCCTTGGGCATGGAGTAGAAATATTAAATGGTCAAACAGGCGAGTGTGGCAGGGAATAGGTAGCTGAAAATATTGAGGAGGAAAGTGAAATAATGGGAAAAGTATTATCAGTAAATCTCAGTTCAATTAGAGGAGTAGTAAAAAATAGTGTTGAGGAAGCGATGATAATAGAAGGCTGGGGGGTGCAGGGGGATGCGCACGGGGGTGACTGGGACAGGCAGGTAAGTATTTTTCCAATTGAGGCTTTGGAAAAGGTTCCGGAGGAAAAGAGAAAAGAAGTATTTACTTCAGGGTATTCAGAAAACTTTACAATTGAAGGAATAGCCTTAGATGATTTTATGGCTGGTTCTGTAGTAAAACTTGGGGAGGCAGAAATAGAGATTAAGCAGGTAGGTAAGGAATATAAGGAATTTGGTAGACCTTATATAGTAAGCAGAGAAGGCCGCTTTGGTAGGGTACTAAAAGGCGGTAAAGTAAGAGTTGGAGATGAAGCATCAGTAATAAATAAATAATAATATTTGGATTAAGTGTCAAAAGTAGATTTCATTTAATGACTATACAATATATAGTCATTAAAACTTTTAATCATAAACATATGTTGTAGGTGATTTATATAAAACAGGCTTTTGATATCCCAATCATATTTATTACTGATTAAAATAGAAATCTTAATAGGGTTGGAATGAATCCTTATTATTCCTAATATAGTTTTCAAAAAGCACAAAAATACGAATTAAAAAAATAAGTGTATTCGATAGTTAGGGAGGATAAAAATGAAAAGAAAAGGTGTAATTCAATCAATAGCAGTATTGGCGATTATTTCAGTATTTATGTTTACAGGTTGTAGTTCTAAACCAACATCTGAAACTACAGCTAAAGAGCCTGAGACTATTACCATTTCAGCAGCTGCTAGCCTTACGGATGCAATTAATGAGATAAAAGCAGAATATGAAAAAGTTAATCAAGGACAAGAAATAGTCGTAAATTTTGCGTCATCAGGGGTGCTGAGTCAACAAATAGAACAGGGTGCACCTACAGATTTATTCATTTCAGCATCAACTAAATACATGGATGAATTGGAAGAAAAAGGGTTAATACTATCTGAAACTCGTCAGGATTTATTAAATAATGAAGTAGTGCTAATAGCAGCAAAAGATTCCACATTTACAGGTTTTGACAATTTGACTGGACCAGAAGTCAGCCATATAGGGATAGGAGCTCCAGAAAGTGTACCGGCAGGCATGTACGCAAAGGAAGTACTGGAAAATTTAGCAATATGGGAAGAAATTCAACCTAAAGTCGTATTTGCTAAAGATGTTCGCCAGGTTCTAGCTTATGTGGAAAGTGGGGATACAGAAGTGGGAATGGTTTATCAAACTGATGCTCAAATATCTGATAAAGTGAAAATTATAGCACTTGCCCCTGCTAATTCTCATAGTTCTATAACTTATCCTATGGCAGTTATTAAAGATTCAGCTAATCAGAAAGTAGCTGAAGAATTTCAAAAATATCTTTCAAGCGAGAAAGCTAAAAGCATTTTTGAAAAATACGGATTCACTAATATAGAAAATTAAAATGTAAGTTGAGAGAAAGAAGAACCTATCATTTAAGTCAAAATGCATATTCATTTTGACTTAAGTGATAAATTAATGTAACAAGTATGTCAGAAATATATTAGAGAGTATTTGAAGTGATTTTTAATTATGTAGATATAACCGGATATGTAATAACCGGGTATAAAAGGAATAGATAATATGGAATTAGACTTAACCCCTTTGTATATTTCGCTAAAAACAGCATTTATTGCTACAGTAATAACATTTTTTTTAGGCATATTATTAGCACGGTGGATGGTATTTTGCAGGGGTAAAGGTAAGGTATTGATAGATGGATTGATAATAATGCCTATGGTTCTGCCACCTACGGTGGTAGGCTTTTTATTGCTTATTATACTAGGTAAAAATGGGATAATAGGGCAGTTGTTAAATAAATTAGGTACATCAATAGTTTTTTCTTGGACAGCAGCGGTTATAACAGCAACAGTAGTTGCTTTACCATTAATGTATAAAACGGCAAAAGGTGCATTTGAGCAGATAGATATGAATATAGTAGATGCAGCCAAAACCTTGGGAGTTTCAAACTGGAACATATTTTGGAAGGTGATATTACCTCTATCTTATCCGGGGATATATGCAGGAATAATATTATCATTTGCTAGAGCGTTGGGTGAATTTGGAGCAACACTTATGTTGGCAGGTAATATTCCAGGTAAAACGCAGACAATACCTATTGCAATATTTTTTGCTGTAGAAAGTGGAGATATGAATACAGCTTATTTATGGGTAGCAATAATCATGTTTATATCACTTTCAGCAATAATTTCTATGAATTATTGGAATCAAAAACAAAGTAAATATAAATATAACTCAAGAGGTATATGAAAATGGGATTATCTGTTGATATTTGCAAATCTTTTAATGGTTTCACTTTGGACGTAAAGTTTAGCGTGGAAAAGGGTACGATAGGATTTTTGGGTTCGTCAGGCTCAGGGAAAAGCATGACTCTGCGCTGTATTGCAGGTCTTGTTATACCTGATAAAGGAAGAATAGTTTTAAATGATAGAGTATTATTTGATTCAGAAAAAGGTATAAATGTATCTGTCCAAGAACGCAATACAGGATTTCTATTTCAGAATTATGCCTTGTTCCCAAATTTTACGGTAAGAGAAAATATTGCTTTTGGACTTAAGAAATTATCTAAAAAAGAGCAGGCAGTAAGAATTGAAGAAAAACTTGAGATGATGCAGTTAGGAGAACTTCAAAACAGGTACCCTTCACAACTTTCAGGAGGGCAGCAGCAAAGGACAGCTCTGGCTAGAGCATTAGTTACAGAACCAGAATGTTTACTGCTTGATGAGCCATTTTCGGCCTTAGATAACCATATACGCAGTAGGTTGGAAAAAGAACTTTTGGAAACGATAGAAAGTTATAGTGGAATTACAGTATATGTGACTCACAATCTAGAAGAATGCTACAGGATAAGTAAGGAAATTGTGGTAATGGAAAGAGGAAAGGCAGCAGCTTTTGGTTCTAGAGATGAAATCTTTCTTAATCCGCCTAATGTTAAAGCTGCAAGATTGACTGGGTGCAGAAATTTTTCCAAGGTTAAACAAGTCTCATCAGATTATGTTGAAGCTATAGACTGGGGATGTCAATTTAAATCCACTGATCTGCTAGAAAAAATAGATAATTATGATTTTATTGGTGTAAGGGATCATGAAATAAAAATCCTAGGTAATATCAATACGGAATATACAGAGTATACAGAAGATAATATGCTTCCATGTTGGTTGGCGCAGGTAATAGAAACTCCCTATAAGGTAACTCTATATCTGAATCTGAAAAATCCTCCTGAAAATTTTGGAGACTATCATATTCAGAC
>JBAYAL010000126.1:0-5382 GCA_041669825.1 Eubacteriales bacterium
ATTAATATTTACAACTTATACAAAGGAGCAGTAATAATATGTTTGGGAAAAAAGATACTATTGATATCAAAATGGCAACTAAATCTACCAGTTCTAACATTACTTTTATAGCAGAGGACTGCAACATTACTGGAAATATTAATTCTAAAGGAAGTGCCCGTATAGACGGTCAGGTTGAAGGCACTGTAATGATCGCTGAAGATCTTATAATTGGACAAACAGCTTCACTTAAAGCATCAATCGAAGCCAAAACAGTTACTATCGCAGGGGAAGTAAACGGAAATATTGTTGCCAAGGAGATGCTTGAACTCAGTTCAACTGCACGCCTATATGGTGACATTTCCACAAAACAACTAAGAATAGACTCTGGTGCTCGTTTTGTTGGCTCCAGCAGCCTTCTTGAAGAAGAAAAAAGCTATTCTTATTCATCAAAAGATAGCGAAACAGATACTTCATCTGAAGATTAAGTAATTAATCTTACATAAAAAAATCAGTACATTGTACTGATTTTTTTTTATCTCTCAAACTTTACTATTATATTCTTTTTCATAAATCCAAGTGTTCATCCCTCCAATATTAAACACCTTTTCAAACCCTTTATTTTGAAGTATTTTTACAGTTCTTTTACTTCTCATCCCAGTGTGACAGTAAACATAGATAGTCCTTTCTTTGCTAAGTTTTTTCTCAGCTTCCCTTTCCAGTTTGTCCAGTGGAATAAGCTTACTCCTTGGAATATGTGCTTGTTTATATTCTCGTGGACTTCTTACATCTATAAGCAAGATATTTTTATCATTTTTCATATTATTTCTTGCTTCCTCTTGGGAAATCCTATTTTGATTATTTTTCAATATAAAAGAGAAAAACTTTGCAGCAATACTATTCATTTTCTGCCTCCTTTTAATCCTAACTACTTAAATTGATACTTAGACTATAAAACAATCTGTAATTACATTGCTAAAAATCGAAAATTGATATTACTGAATAAAAACATTAATACAGATTTTTGAAGTAATGCCTAATGGTTATCTTACACATTGCTGATATTTAATTATTTATTAATATTTTATCACTGTTGGCAATTTTTATAAAATAAAAAGCTTCTCAAAAAGAGAAGCTTTTCTTTGGGCTTTAGGAATTTGAAAAGTAAATGCTGCGGCATAGGTCAAGTAGGTTTTCCCACCAGAATCCCTGTGGTTTCCCACATGGGCAGTTTCCCATTATACTGGCCTGAGGTGTTACCAACACTCAGAACTTAATCACCACTTAGTCCGCACTTCAATCCTTATCAATATACGCTCTAGAAGTTTTCCTTAACACTCCCGGGCACTCTAGCCTCTTTTGCAGGATAGAATTTCAGGCTAATCAAGAAATGTCGGCCAACATTTTCTTAACCACAATAGCCGTCCCAACTTCCCACTCAAGGCAGGCTACGCTGCACTAAGTTCCTTCCTAATGCAGGTTCATACCCCAAGCCGTAACTGCAAAGCAGCCACATACTTAGGCCTCCACGGATAAGGGTAACGCCTACATGCCGTTGCAGATCCCCCTTTATCCTTAACCCCCAGCAACAGCCCATGACTGGGCGTCACAAGCCACCACCAGGAACTTCATCGGTATGCCCTTAGCGGATTCTTAGGCCCGCCCTCGAATGTCCGTTTTGTGCACTAGAATAACGTTCCATGGCCCAAAAAAACTTTACAATAATTATTTTATCTTACTATATATATTCTATACATTTTAAATATTTTAGCAAAAGAAAACCTTAGCATCTAAAGTCCGCAAAACAAACGTAACTCCATATACAATACAAAATACTTCTCTATTCCCTCATTACAGTCTTAAATGAGCTATAAAGACAAAATATGAAAACTATTTAATATTTATTCTAAAAATAAAATAGTTTCAAATTCTTGAATCGTTTTATTGGTCACTTCTTTACCATATCTAACCATTAGCATATTTGCTGGATGTGATGAAATCTCTTCGTCATCAGTATCCTTTACTACCATACCAACCTTAGACATTAAACTACTCATAATCTCTCTGTATTCCCAGATATGCAATAATGTACCTTCAAGGTCCCAGTGCCAATAATATTCTGTTGCCAGAACTACAAGCTTTTCCATAGTAACATCCTCAAATGCTACTTTAAGCATTGCACTCCCTATCCCAAATTTGCGAATTTTCGGTGCTACTTCTATAGCACCAAGTTCAATTACTCCTTTTGGTCCAGCCGACCAACGTTCAAAATCTTCTGGAGGATGAAAAGTAACATACCCTACAAGTTCACCATTCAATTGTGCAGAGACAACCTTACTGTTAGGCTCCTTACTTATTTCAACAAGTGCTTTTTTTTGTTTTATTGCTGGGCGAAATGCTTTTAGCATAATATCTATATTCAATGATTCCAGTGTTTCGGGAGATGTAACTCCATGGATAATCAATTCTCCTTCAGACAATTGAATTATTCTACTGATATTCGTCCAATCCTCTTTCACATCACAACCACCTCAACAATTAATATACAATAGTTAATTCAACAAATTAAGCATTTTTCCTGCTGTTACTTTAACACAAAAAATAGCAAACAATAAATATTACCTAATTTATCCTTGATTCCAAGCAGCAAGATAATGATCCTGCTCTTCAGTAAGCTCATCTATTTTAATTCCAAGAGAATCTAGTTTCATACTAGCGACTTTATTATCAATTTCTTCATTCACCTTATACACATGATTTTTCAAACTGTCATTTTTCACTAAAAATTCCAATACAAGCGCTTGAAGCGCAAAAGACATATCCATCACTTCTACCGGATGTCCATCTCCTGCAGCAAGATTAACTAATCTACCTTCTCCAAGCAGAAACAATCTTTTCCCATCCGCTAATACATATTCTTCAACATTCTTACGAACAACTCTCTTTTTCAAAGCCAAGCTAGCAAGATCTTGCTTATCTACTTCTACATCAAAATGACCTGCATTAGCAAGAATAGCTCCATCCTTCATTAAACAATAATGATTTTTATTAATAACACTCTTATTACCAGTAACCGTTATAAAATAATCAGCCAATATTGCCGCATCACACATTGGCATAACACTAAATCCATCCATCCAAGCTTCATTCGCCTTTACAGGATCAATTTCACAAATAATAATCTTTGCACCAAGACCTTTTGCTCTTAAAGCTACACCTTTGCCACACCAACCATACCCTGCAACACAAACAGTTTTGCCTGCAACCACTAAATTTGTTGTTCTCATAATCGCATCCCAAACAGATTGACCAGTACCATAACGATTATCAAATAAGAATTTACTACGAGCATCATTAACTGCTACCATCGGGAAACCCAAAAGTCCCTCTTTATCCATAGCTTTTAGACGCAGTATACCTGTCGTAGTTTCCTCCGCACCACCTTTAACCTTACCTAATAATTCTCTTCTCTCAGTATGGATGGTTGAAACCAAATCCCCTCCATCATCAATTATATAATCAGGTCCAAAATCGAGTGCCAAATTTATATGTTCTTTATATTCTTCTGCAGTTGCTCCATACCAGGCATGTGCCCTAATCCCACTATCTACAAGAGCTGCAACAACATCATCCTGAGTAGACAAAGGATTACTAGCAACAACTGCTACTTCAGCTCCACCGGCTTTGACTGTCTGAGCAAGATAAGCGGTCTTTGCCTCTAAATGTAAGCATAAAACAACTTTTTTACCTTTAAAAGGTTTTTCTTCAGAGAATTTTTCATTAATTGCATTTAACACAGGCATATTGCGCTTTACCCAATCTATTTTCATTTTGCCACCTGCTGCAAGTCCAATATCTTTAATTGTTGATTTCTCTTTCATATTTACACCTCCAAAATAATTATAATAGAATTATTCTATATTGTCCTTAATTTAATAATTAATTTTCATTAATTATTCCTATCCTTTATATTCAAACTATCTAATATAGTATATCCTTATCCACCTAAAAAAGATAACACCACTTTTAAAATTCAAAAATTAATTCCATCTCATCCGTTCACTGAAATTACATACATTACATTAAGCTATCAAGTAACAAAAATTCCAAAAAGGCCCCTTGCTTTGCAAAGGACCCCTCTAGAATTTTTATATCTTCCTGATTTCTATTTCTGAATTTGTTCAAGAAGCTTCTCTGCAATACTGTCAAACGCTGCTGATTGATATTCTTCAATCTTACCTGCATCTGATAACTCTGAAAGAGTCGGATCAAGAGGGAGTTCTCCCAAAAAAGGAACTTCGCTACGTGCAGCTTCTTCTGTTCCCCTTGGTTTACCAAAAACTTCAATTCGTTTATTACAATCCGGGCAATTAATATAAGCCATATTTTCAATAAGCCCGTAAAAATTAGCATTATACTGGTTCGCCATTTTGATTGCTTTTCTAACTACCATATTAGCCAGTTGTTGAGGACTAGAAACAATTACCACTCCAGCAATAGGCATTTCCTGGAAAACAGAAATAGGAACATCCCCTGTTCCAGGCGGCAAATCAATAAGCAAATAGTCCAAATCACCCCAAATAACATCAGTCCAGAACTGTTTAACTAACTGAGAAATAAGGGGACCCCTCCAAATAACAGGATCATCTTCATTAGCAATCATTACATTAAGAGAAATAATTTCAATTCCATTAACAGTTTTGGTAGGAAGAATCCCTGTTTCACATGAATCTGCTTTACCTGTTATCCCAAATATTTTAGGAATACTTGGTCCAGTTATATCAGAATCAAGTACCCCTACTTTAAATCCTTTTCTCATAAGGCTAACAGCCAACATACCTGTAACTGAAGATTTCCCAACCCCACCTTTACCGCTCATAACTGCGATAACTTTTTTCACATTACTGGCTTTTTGAGCCTCAGTCAAGACTGGTTCTGACGGACAAGTTCCTGAACAACCCTCTGCTGACGAACAACTACTACATGCATCACTCACGTTAACTACCTCCATTTATAAAATATTATTTAATTACCCCACAGGATAATATTCTATTAATAAACCAAATAATCAATTAAGATATTGATAATGATTATCTTTTGGATTATTAAGCTAGTATTATAGTATCAATAAATACTATATTTCGCAAATTTTTGCAAAATATTATTTATTTATACCTATAAGATTATTTGACCCCGTCTCTTCAACTCATAGACCTATTTATCCAATATTTTTTCCAGTCTGTCAAGCATTTCCACAAATACTTGCAAAGCCTGATTTACAGGTTTAGGAGTTTCCATATCTACTCCTGCCTTTCTAAGCAACTCTATTGGATAATCAGAACCCCCGCTAGATAGAAAATCAATATATCTCTTTACAGCCACATCACCTTCTTCAAGGATTTG
>JBAYAL010000127.1:0-5379 GCA_041669825.1 Eubacteriales bacterium
AGGAACCCCAGACAATTCCAAAAAAATCTTGTTTTCTTTAACTCCCATTCTTTTACCTTGTCCTGCCGCAGGAATCACAACACCAATATCATCCAAGCATATTCACCCCATCAGTATATTCTACCTGAGTTTTTTCCATAAGCGCTTTTGGTTTTGCAAATATCATTCTCCCAGCAGCTGTCTGTAAAACCGTAGTTACCATAACAATGGTATGTTGTCCAATTAGCTTTCTCCCACCGTCAACCACAACCATCGTACCGTCGTCAAGATAAGCAACCCCCTGTCCTGACTCTTTTCCTTCTTTCATTATCTGCACATACATTTCTTCACCTGGTAAAACAACTGGCTTTACTGCATTAGCCAGCTCATTAATATTCAATACTTTAACACCCTGAAATTCTGCAACCTTATTAAGATTATAATCATTTGTGAGAACAGGGCAATTAAGGTTTTGCGATAAACGCACCAGCTTGCTATCTACTTCAGCAATATCTTCAAAATCGATTTCTTTAATTTCTACTTTTATCAAGGCTTCTTTAGATATCTGATTAAGAATGTCCAACCCTCTTCGTCCACGATTTCTCTTAAGCATATCTGAAGAATCAGCAATATGGCGTAGTTCTTCCAATACAAAACTTGGAACAAGCAATATTCCTTCAATAAATCCTGTTTTAACAATATCTGCAATTCGTCCATCAATAATTACACTAGTATCAAGAACTTTATAATTGGGAGGAATACTTTTACTACGGGCAACTTTAGTTTTATCAGTTTTTTCACCTTTAAGCCTAGGAATTAAATTACTAACATTCAATAATTCTTCCTTACGTTTAACCCCTATTATTAGACCAACATAACCTAAGAAAATGCTTAACACTAGCCCCAAAACGGGACCAATAAAAGAAACATTAGAAAAAGAACTACTTAATAAACTTGCAATAAGAAGTCCTGTGATAGCACCTATAGCACCTCCAACTAAGTCATTCAAGGGAATCCTCGTTAAACGACAGTCCAGCCATTTAACAAGCCTCATAAATACCCTCATGCAAAATGGAGCAACAAGAAAACCAATAATTGCTAAAAAAACAAAAGAAATAACATAAGTCCAAAGTATCCTAATTGGGAAACCAAGAGTATTGCCCAAATGAGCAATATTAACATTCCTAAAAATTAAATAATCAAGATAAAAACCTGCTGTGCCAAACAACAGGGTGATGATGCCGCGTACAACTTTGCGAATCATCAGCTCACCTCCTTTTTTCTATATTTTGGCTAAAAAAATCTCTGTTTATACTTTTCTTCAAAAAAATGTTTAAATGTTAGAACAATAATATCACATTATTCTTAGGCCAGCCTAGATATATTATAGACTAAGGCATAAATAGGGTCAAAGCAAACGACAATTTATATCAGATATTACCATTTAGTACGATATATTGTTTTTTAAATTAGCTTGTTTAAATTGACAACCCCATGTTTCACTGGCTATAATTTAAGTGGCAGAAAGGAGTGAACACCTGTCATGACTCAGACTAATGATAAATTCCAAGAAACAGTAGATTCAATGCTAATTCAACACCAAAGTATACTAGACATACTATCTAAATGTCAGGAAACTTCAGCTCGCACAAACAGAGCTGTTGTCAAGGCAGTAACCAACTGCGGCTGTCTATCTATCAATGCACATAAACAAGTAATTCCCGAAGACGCAACTCTAACTAATCTTAAAGATATCTTAGATAGTCACTTAACTGGCACCTTATGTGAAAGTTGCCGAGAAGTAATAGAAACTGAACTTGGAAAACAACTTTTCTATCTAGCAGCTCTTTCTAACACTTTAGGACTATCTCTTAATGACATTATTAACAAAGAAAATGGAAAGCTAAATACTCTAACTGTTTATAATCTTAGATGAAAGCACTAAAATAACATTAAAAATATATTAATTATTTATAAAATCCTGAATATCGACTCTAAGACTATTAAAATTGCCTTAAACCTGTTTATCAACAGGTTTTTTTATTTAGAAAGCAAGTTCACAACGTCTTCTAACCTTTTAACAGGATAAATCTTTATTTTGGCTGTTTCAACTCTATTAGCATTAATATAAGGAATAACACACCCTTCAAAGCCGAACTTTTCCGCCTCGTTTACTCTTTGTTCAATCTGGGATACTCCCCTTATTTCACCAGTAAGGCCAATTTCCCCTATTATCGCTAAATGAGGATGTGCTCTATCTTTTAATCCTGACAATATTGCAGCAATTACTCCCAAATCTATAGAAGGATCATCTACCTTTATTCCTCCTGCAATATTAACAAATACATCTTTGTTATAAAAAGTGCATTCTGTTCTCTTCTCCATTACAGCTAGAAACATAAGTAATCTGTGATAATCCAACCCATTAACAGTACGCCGTGGCGGGGGATATGCATTATTAGATACAAGGGCCTGAATCTCTACAAGCAGAGGTCTAGTTCCCTCCATAACAACTGTTACAGCAGAACCTGGTAGAGGCTCATTGCTACTTCCCATAAAAACGAGTGAAGGATTAGCTACCTCTACAAGCCCACTGCCCCTCATTTCAAAAACACCTATCTCATTAGTTGAACCAAACCGATTTTTAACCGCTCTCAAAAGGCGATAAATATGATGCTGATCACCTTCAAAATACAAAACAGTATCCACCATATGCTCAAGAACACGAGGACCTGCTATCGATCCATCCTTAGTCACATGACCAACAATAAAAACCGATATTTCATTTTCTTTAGCCATTCTCATAAGAAAAGCAGATCCTTCTCTAACTTGAGTAACACTGCCTGCCGCAGACTGCAATTCCTCAAGTATCATAGTTTGAATCGAGTCAATAAAAACAATTTTATATTCATTTTGTTCTGTAATATCTTTCACTTTTTGAATTGAAGTCTCTGACATTACGTGAAGATTTTCAGAAGATATCCCTAACCTATCAGCTCTAAGCTTTATTTGATTCGCTGATTCTTCTCCTGAAACATAAAGCACTGGATTTTTTTTTGCAAGTAGATCTGCAAGCTGCAAAAGCAAAGTTGATTTTCCAATTCCTGGTTCACCACTTAGTAAAACAAATGAACCCGGAACTACCCCACCTCCCAGTACTCTATTAATTTCCACGCTACCTGTATCAATTCTTTCTTGCTGTGCTGAAGAAATTTTAGCTATTGACAAAACCTCAGATGGTTTTGTTTTTGTTTGTAGAACTTTTTTTTCTACTCTCTCTTCTATAAATGAATTCCACTCCCCGCAAGCTGGGCATCTGCCCAGCCAACGAGGATTTTCATGCCCACACTCCCTGCAATAAAATTTCGTCTTTATTTTTACCAATAATTTATTTCCTCCTCCAGAGAAATTATAATTTTTCTTTATTGGAAATATTTATTCTTCTAATTCTTTTAATTCTTTTAATTCTTTTAATCCCTTTAATTTTTCCGCTTTTACCACACTGTTTTTTTTGTTCATAACTTTTACTTTAGTAAAAGTGATTTTATCATCTTTTTCCTCCACTTTAATCGTATCACCTATATTAAATTTTCCCGCAAGAATCTCTTCTGACAAAGGATCTTCAATCAAACGTTGAATCGCTCTGCGCAGAGGACGCGCACCGTAAGCTGGATCATTTCCCTCTCGTGCTATGAATTCAATCACTTTGTTATCCAAAACAACTTCAAATCCCATTTCTTTTAAGCGTTTGTTAACTTCCTTAAACAAAATTTGAGTAATTTCCACAAGTTGATTATCATCGAGAGAATGAAATACTACCATTTCATCAATTCGATTAAGAAATTCAGGTTTAAAAGTTTTTTTGAGTTCCTCCATAACGGTTGATCTCATATTTTTATACTCCGTCTCCTTATCCCTCACTGATGTGAAACCCAGCGCTTCTTTCTTCAGGATAGAAGCTCCTACATTTGAAGTCATTATTAAAACACAATTTCTAAAATCCACTACCCTTCCCTTGGTATCTGTAAGACGTCCATCATCCAAGACCTGTAAAAGAATATTAAATACCTCAGGGTGCGCCTTTTCAATCTCATCAAGCAAAACAACACTATACGGTTTTCTTCTAACCATTTCTGTTAATTGACCACCTTCGTCATGACCAATATATCCTGGAGGTGACCCAATTAATCTTGATACTGCATGTTTTTCCATATATTCTGACATATCAACCCTAATAAGAGCCTCTTCATCTCCAAAAAGGGCATCCGCAAGAGTTCTGGCCAATTCAGTCTTTCCTACTCCTGTGGGTCCGAGAAAAATAAACGAACCTATAGGGCGCCTAGGATCTTTCAGTCCAGCTCTAGCCCTACGCACTGAACGAGCTACTGCGCTAACAGCCTCTTGTTGTCCTACAACTCTTTCATGAAGAATTTCCTCAAGTTTGAGCAATCGTTCGCTCTCTTTCTGGGCAAGTTTTTGTACCGGAATTCCTGTCCAACTGGATACAATCTTCCCAATATCGTCAGCTTCAACTACAGCAAGACCTTTTTCTCTATTTTTTTCCCAGTTATTTCGCAACTCACCAAGTTCCTTGCGCTTGGCCAGCTCTGCATCTCTAATTTTTGCTGCTTTTTCAAACTCTTGTATTTTTACCGCTGCTTCTTTCTCTTTTTTCAGATTTTCAACTTCTCCTTCTAGTTCTTTGAGATTTGCAGGAGCAGTGAAACTCTTCAACCGAACACGTGAGGCTGCTTCATCAACCAAATCTATAGCCTTATCTGGCAAAAATCTATCCGAAATATACCGAGCTGATAAACGCACTGCAGCTTGTATAGCCTCATCTGTAATTTTAACCCTATGATGGGCTTCATACCGATCTCTAAGACCCTCTAAAATAGACACTGTTTCCTCAGTTGAGGGCTCTTCTACCTTAATCGGTTGAAAACGTCTTTCCAAAGCAGGATCTTTCTCAATATATTTTCTATATTCATCTACTGTTGTCGCTCCAACACATTGCATTTCTCCTCTTGCTAAAGCTGGCTTTAAAATATTGGCTGCATCTATTGCACCTTCTGCTGCACCTGCACCAATTAAAGTATGAAGCTCATCAATAAATACAATTACATTACCGGCAATATGAATTTCTTCTATTACCTTCTTCATTCTCTCTTCAAACTCACCACGATATTTACTTCCTGCCACAACTGACGAAAGATCTAACGTTACAACTCTCTTTTCCGCAAGAATTTCCGGAACTTTATTAGTAACTATTCTTTGAGCCAACCCTTCAGCTATAGCTGTTTTCCCAACACCAGGCTCACCAATAAGGACAGGATTGTTTTTGGTGCGACGACTTAATATTTGAATTACTCTCTCGATCTCATTCTCTCTACCAATTAC
>JBAYAL010000128.1:0-5378 GCA_041669825.1 Eubacteriales bacterium
TCCCATCCATCTTCACACTCACGATACAAGTGGTAATGGTGTAGCTACACTTCTTATGGCTGCTGAAGAAGGTGTAGATATCGTTGATACTGCTATAAATTCTATGTCAGGTCTAACCAGCCAGCCTGCACTTAGCTCTGTAGTAGCAGCACTTAAAAACTCAAAATTAGATACAGGAATAAATCTTGAAAACATCCAAATGCTATGTGATTACTGGGGTGAAAGCAGAACTGTTTATGAACAGTTTGAATCTGGGCTAAAATCTGGAACAGCAGAAATATACAAGTATGAAATACCTGGAGGACAGTACTCAAATTTAAAACCTCAGGTAAAAAGCTTTGGCCTAGCTCATAAATTCAATGAAGTCAAAGAAATGTACAAAGAAGCAAACGGAATTTTAGGAGACATTATAAAGGTTACTCCAACTTCCAAAGTAGTAGGAGACTTAGCCATATTTATGGTTCAAAACAATCTTAATAAAAATAACATCCTAATAAAAGGGAAAAATTTAGCTTTTCCTAATTCTGTTGTTGACTATTTTAAGGGAATGATGGGACAGCCAATGGGTGGTTTTCCCATCGAACTTCAAAAAATCGTCTTGAAAGGCGAAAAAGCCATCAGTTGCAGACCTGGAGAAATTTTAGATCCTGTTGATTTTGAAGAAATACTTAATAAACTTCAGAATGACTTTCACATAAAAGAGCCAAATATTAGAAATGCCTTAAGTTATGCCCTATATCCCAACGTATACAAAGATTATCTCAAATCCCTAGATGAATTTGGGCATTTATGCAACTTAGAAAGCCATGTCTTCTTCTACGGTCTTAAAGAAGGAGAAACCAGCGAGGTGGAACTAGATGAAGGAAAGATAATGATTGTCAAACTAGTAGAAATCGGAAACGTAGAAGAAGATGGATGTAAAACAATAGTATTTGAATTAAACGGCAATAGAAGAGAAATCAAAATTTTCGATAAACACTTTGAAAACAAACAAAAGATTGATATTACCTCTAATGCTGATCCAAATAACCCCAAAGAAATTGGTTCCTCCATATCTGGCTCTGTTACTAAGATTTTTGTATCTGAAGGAGAACAAATTACAGAAAAACAAAGTCTCCTGATCATAGATGCCATGAAAATGGAAACAAAAATACTTGCTTCTGTTAACGGAGAAATTAGTCAAATTATGGTCACTGAAGGACAGCAAGTAAAATCAGGCCAACTCTTAATTAAATTCAAATAAAGAACTCACTGCCAACACAATTTCACATCTTGTTAAAGCTCTTAATCCAGCTCAATAATGATATTTTTACGTTTTGCAAAGCGTTAGCAAAAATTAAATGGTCTTGATATTAAGAAAAATCACAAACATAATTAGTGAATATTTTTCACTAAACCAAACAATACTATTACAGGGTGAAAGAATGGGAAAAAATAAAAGTACAAGAACAGACGGAGTCGATGATACCGACAACCAAACAAAAGGGCTTGCAGACACCAAGAAAATTCCAAAAGGATATTATAAAAAAGCCCCGCAAAGCCCAAAATAGGAAAAGAGCTGTGTAATAAAAATTACGCAGCTCTTTTCCCGTTTGATCTTCATCATCTTTTGCAGATGATGATATTTCTTTATCAAGGGAGATGTTTCGAGATTTTATTCTGTAAATTATCGATGTTTTTCACTAACATAAATTCACTTGAATCAGATATTTCTATCTACTTATTTCTCTTAAGTTCTAAAAAATCCTTTATTACTACTTTGTACGTGTAAATACCAGCAGCAAAAAACCAAATGAGTCCTATAGAATAGATTATTGTAAAAGCAGTTTTAGAGAGCATATTATTCCTCCTAGCGTTACTTACGTTGCTTACATTACATAGGTTATTAAGAAAACTTAGTCAAAAGTATTAACCCTCTTTATTTCGTTTTCATAGATTTATTAAGGCTCAATTCTTTCATTGAACTATAATCAAAGTTTTCAGGTTTTATCAAAGACCAAACCACTACTACCACTAAAGATACCAACATTACAATTACATTACTCCAAACAACCCCCCAGCTCATATCAAACCCAACAGAAGACCAGTAGAGTATTCCTGAAAGGGCACCAACTAAGATAGCCCAGAAAACTCCGTTTTTGTTAGTTTTAACCCAGATAAGAGCCAACACTACTGGAATAACGGCGGATGAAAAAGAAATACCCATCGCCTGATACATACCAGCAAAAGGGAAATTTATTGAACGAAGAAACATTACTATCACAAAAAGTGCCATAGCTGAGATTGACAACCATAATTTACTTTGAAAAAGAATTTCTTTATCTGTCGCCTCTTTCTTAAGATAACCTTTGTACAAATCATTTACAATACAAGTAGTAACAGACATTATTTCGCCTGCCCCTGTGCTAATAGATGCTCCAAATACTGCAACTAAAAAGCAAATCAATCCAACAAAGCCCATAATAAGAAAGGCACTTAGAGGAGCAACAGCCGAAGCTTCAGTAAATAACATGGATATTCCATTATAACTATATGTTTCCCCAACCACCAACATTTTGGAAAGTGCATACAATCCAAGTGTTGTCGCTACAGCAATTGGAATCGGAGCCCAACTAAATGCTGCAGAAAGAAATGACTTAGATATTGTTTTTGTATCTTTTGCTGCAATTGTCCTAGCCCAATAAGTCTGATTACAAATAACAGCTCCTAGATTACCAATTATATTAACAATTAAAAAACCAATTCCACCTATGTTCAGCCAATTCAAAGCATCATGCTGGTTTGCACTAATTATCTCGCTAACCCCTGGCTGCAATATCGGCTTGGTTTGAATAACACTCACAAGTCCATCATAAATAGTTCCAGGACCAACAAGAATTAAGGTTCCAATAAGAATAACTCCCATACAGGCATACATAATCAAAGTCATAATCGAATCAGCAAATACGCTGGCCCATAATCCTGCAATAGACGTATAAGAGACAAATATAATCAGAAATACTGCTGCTACAAGCCAAAATGGCAAATCCGCAAACGCTGTCACCATTACTGAAGCACCTGTAACAATCATAACCCCTACGCTAGAACTTACTATTATTGAAATTATAGTTAGAAGAATATGGTTTTTATTATCCAGTCTAAACTTAATAAATTCTGGATAAGAGCGTACATTTGGCATTACATTTCTTAATCTTTTACCAAGGAAACCAATAATTGGTAGAGGAATAACAGCTCCCAAACCATACCACCATGGACCAATATATCCGTAAGAGTATGCAGTCCAACTACTTACCATAAGTGTAGCTGCCCAAATCCACGTGGCAATTACTGATGCATGAATCATACCATGACCAATCTCTCTGCCACCAGTTAAGAAATCCTCAGCATTTGATCCCTTTTTTCGACCAACAAACCATACCAAAACTACAAGAATAGCTCCTAACCCCAACAAAATAGCCAACATCCCCCAGGCTGGAAGCGGATAAGTACTTTGTCCACTGTGGTTAAGTTCCAAAGCACCACTTGCATAAGCAGCCTTTGTATAAGCAAGTAAAGTAAATAGAGAAATTATAAATACTTTTTGCATTTGTTTAATCTGTGTCTTAATCTTGGTACGAAATAATGATTTTTTCATATGTTTCCTCCGACTTATGTGTTGAATTTGCTTTTTTTAAATAATACTTCTTAATTACCTTTAGATGTGCAAGCCTTTCCTTTCATTATAATTAAGCATCAGTACCAAATATTTGTCATGTGATGATATTAATTGCACTACACTTAGTACAATTTCCTCAGAATTTTTTTATATTAATCTCTTACTAATTGAATAAAGGTAAATAAAGCATTTTTCATGTTTTATTAACCCTTATTAATTATCTATTGAATATTGTTTTTTGTCTTTAGCAAAGGTGGATAACACATAGTTTATGGTCTTATCTAGAAATGATAATATTGTAAGTAAGGACAGCCGCTTTGGCTATATAAGTGTATTCGCTCCATTCAACAGTATAGGACGCACTACAATAATGAAAATGTTAATGTAATATTAAGAAGATGATTCCCTTTCAATTCAGGAATCATCTTCTTAATATTACATAGGTCTTTTTTTAATTGTCCTTGACAAAGGATACAAATTAGTTCTCTCAGGTTTCTTATTAAGATATTTCTAATTATTATCTTCGTTCACATTTCATCTAACACAACATTAAAGTATAACGTCTCGGTTACAATCCTTCGAATAGATGTAGGTGAAATTTGATCTTCCGACTCCATAGGCAGCTTGTGCCACATACGGCCCAAACCACATAAAGTCATCCTTTTTAATCATCATCCATTGACCATCCAGCAAGTAAGTTCCTTCACCCTCCAGTATATAGGCTCCGTGCTCCTGTACGTGGGTTTCCACGAACCCATGGGATCCCCCTGGCGCAAATGCTAGAATATGCATATTCATGTCAAATCCTATTTCTATAGGCAAAAGATCTTTAATAAATACGTTGGCCATGCCGTCATACTCACTATAAGCAATATCGTTAGTGTTACCATAGTACACATAAGTATTTTTCCCTTTCAAAGGAATATAAATCTGCTTATATAAAAGTACCTTCATGACCTTTTCAGAAGTATTATTAAACTCTAGTCCAACTCCTGCTGGCGAATAGATATAAGCACCACCGCAAGCTTTATATTCTTTCCCATCAACCTTAAAAGTTCCTTCTCCATCGATAACATATATAAATGTTTCGATATTTGCTTGATTGCCAAACACCTGCGTGGTGCCTCCGCCTTTTTGAGCTTCAATCACATACTGAACAAAGCTGGCACCCATTTTAGGTGATGCCACAATGCTTACCCGACAATTTTCAATGCCGGGAATCACGTTATTCACCAATCCCTGCGGTGGAATTACTGCGTATTTACCATGCTTGACTACGCTACGTGTAGATAAAATATCATTTGGATAAGCCAATATACTCTCTTCTTTCTCTTTTAAAATTTTGTGATTTATTTATAATCAAACTTGTATTTAAAATTTTTCATGGGCCTTTCACAGTATAAAAAATCACCGTCAAATATCCCAAATCAATATTACCAATATTCTCTATAAAATGATAGTCTCCATCTCGGCATTGAGTCATATCGCCAAGCTCCCATTCGTTGAAGCTGCCACTGTCGTTGACAATTGCTTTCCCCTTGAATTTAATATTAAATAAATTTATTGCATATCCACTATCATATCATAGGTAACAAGAACTGCTTTGGCTATATCAGCGTATTCGCTCCATTCAACAGGACAGTGACTCCTGCCATCCTTACTAGACACAAATATCATAACTGTATTTAATACCTGGCCGATCGCCAGCGCATCGTGCCCTGCA
>JBAYAL010000129.1:0-5313 GCA_041669825.1 Eubacteriales bacterium
ATCTTAAGATAATTTATTAAGCAGGAATTAACTAATATTATAAAGAAGTAAATAACAATATGTGGGAGGAGGTTTGAGTATGAGTTTGGCGCAGGAGAAGATAATAAGGGCCGTAATATTGACCATCCCTGGGATTGGAGGTAGAAGACTGCGCCAGCTAGTTGCTTATTTTGGAAGTGCAGAAAATGCCTGGATGGTTCCTGAAGAAGAGATATTAACTAATAATACATCTAATTGGATTAAAAGCTTTTTAAAAAAAAGAAATAAGATAGAACTATTGAAAATGAAGGCAAAATTAGAAGAAAAAAATATTTCTCTTGTCATGCCAGGGGAGAGTGAATACCCAATATTATTAGGTGAATGTTCGGATTGTCCTCCTCTCCTTTTTTATAAGGGAAGTCTAAAAAAGGGGCTTGAGGGTATAGCTGTTGTAGGAGCACGGAAAGCAACAGCCTACGGGAGAGCCGCTTCATCCTTTTTAGCTAAGGAAATAGCTCATAAAGGGTATGTTGTCGTTAGTGGCTTGGCAAGGGGGATTGATACGGCAGCACATAAAGGAGCTTTGGAGGCTAATGGTGTTACTTGGGCATTTATGGCTGGAGGTTTAGATAATATATATCCTCCGGAAAATAAGGATTTAGCTGGCTGTATCTGTAAAAAAGGAGCAATACTAAGTGAATATCCTCCCGAAGTTTATCCTGAACAAGGATTTTTTCCGGCCAGAAACAGATTGATAAGTGGTTCTTCTCGTGGAGTGGTAGTCGTAGAAGCATCGCAAAAAAGTGGGGCTTTAATAACAGTTGATTTTGCACTTGAGCAGGGAAGAGAAGTTTTTGCTGTGCCTGGTCCTATATTTAGTGAAATGAGTGTGGGTACTCATCAATTATTGAGAATGGGAGCTAAAATAGTGGAAAATGCTGATGACATTGTTTCAGAATTAATAGGAATGCCTAGTCAAGTAGTTGATAATTTAAAAAAACATAAGAATTTAGAATTGAACTTGGATGAGGTAGAAGATTTGGCTAGTGAAAAAAATTATAGTAAGGAACAATATGGCGATATTTTACAGTGCTTTAGTGATATTCCAATTCATATTGATAGATTGGTAGCCTTGTGCAAACTCCCATCTCAGGATATTGCTCTGGGATTGTTGAAGCTTCAACTAGAGGGAAAAATAGAACAGTTACCAGGTCAATTATATGTGTTAGCAAGAAAGAACTGGACAAGAAGGTGAAAAACGTTTAATATGTTTAATATTTGGAATATTTATTAAAATATCCAAGTTTAGAAATAATTTATTATATAAAATATAAATTAATGTTTAATAATAAATATGTAATATATTTTTATTATTAAAAAAATTAATATGAGGTGACATATGGGCAAGACTCTGGTTATTGTGGAATCTCCAGCGAAAGCTAAATCCATAAGTAAATTTTTATCAAAGAAATATATAGTTAAGGCATCAATGGGGCATTTGCGGGATTTGCCTAAAAGCCAGATGGGCGTAGATATCGAGAATGATTATGAACCAAAATATATCGCTATTCGAGGCAGAGGAGATTTGATTAAGGAGCTTAGGACTGCGGCGAAGGGAGTAGACGAAGTCCTTCTTGCTTCTGACCCTGACCGGGAAGGAGAGGCAATATCATGGCATTTGGCTCATTTGCTTGGCTTAGATTTAAATTCATTAAGTAGGGTTGAATTTCATGAAATAACAAAACCAACCATACTTAAAGCAATTAAGAATCCAAGAAAGATTGATGTCAATAAAGTTGATGCTCAGCAGGCGAGAAGAGTCTTAGATAGACTTGTAGGGTATCAGTTGAGTCCTTTATTATGGCGAAAGGTGAAAAAAGGATTAAGTGCTGGAAGGGTGCAGTCAGTAGCGGTGAAGTTGGTTTTTGATAGGGAAGAGGAAATAAGAAGTTTTGAACCTGAAGAATACTGGACTCTTCAGGTGGAATTTTCGTCAGATAATGGGGCTTTTACAGCTAAGTTGATTCATAAAAATGGGAAAAAGATTTCTATTTCGTCTCAAGAACAAATGGATCAAGTGTTAAGTGATGTCAAGAATAAGGAATGTATAATATCAGATGTAAGAATAAAAGAGAAGATTAAAAAATCCGAGCCACCTTTTACGACAAGCAGTTTGCAACAGGAAGCATACCGCAAGTTGAATTTTTCCCCCAAAAAGACTATGATGCTAGCACAACAGCTCTATGAAGGTTTGGATATTGGGAAAGAAGGAACTGTAGGTCTTATTACTTATATGAGAACGGACTCAGTGAGATTGGCCGAAACAGCCAGAGAAGAAGCGAAAGACTGGATTGTGGAAAATCACGGCCAAAATTATTATCCCAAAGAACCAAGAATTTTTGTAAGTAAGGGAAGAACTCAGGAAGCTCATGAGGCAATAAGGCCAACTTCGGTACTGCGGACACCAGAGTTTATAAAACCTGTATTAAGTCGTGATCAATTTCGATTGTACAGACTTATTTGGGATAGGTTGGTTGCTAGTCAAATGAGTGCTGCTATATATGACACAATGGCGGTGGATGTTGAAGTAGGAGTTTATTTATTCAGAGCGAATGCATCAACAGTGAAATTTCCGGGATTTCTTGCAGTTTATGAAGAAAGTAGTGATGATAACGGCAAGTTAGACCAGGAAGAAAATTCTTTAAAGATGAATGTTAGCAAGGGTGAAAGCCTTAAAGCTAAAGATTTTCAGGAAAAACAGCATTTCACAGAACCTTCTCCTCGTTATACTGAAGCATCTCTTGTAAAAAAAATGGAAGAGGCAGGTATTGGAAGACCCAGTACTTATGCTCCAACAATCGAAACCATTCAGACTAGGGGTTATGTAGTTAAAGAAGATAGAAAACTCGTGCCAACAGAACTTGGGGAGATTGTTATTGTCTTATTGAAAGAACATTTTCCCGATATTGTAAATCTAGAATTTACAGCAAATTTGGAAGCTGTTTTGGATAATATTGAAGATGGCAATGTTCCATGGAAAGCTGTTGTTAGAGATTTTTATGTTCCTTTTGCTGAAACTCTTAATATAGCTGAGGAAAAAATTGGTAAAATCAAAATTGAAGACGAAGTATCTGATGTAATATGTGAAAATTGCGGGAAGAATATGGTCGTGAAAATGGGAAGATATGGTAAGTTCCTTGCTTGTCCTGGGTTCCCGGAATGTAGAATGGTTAAACCTTTATTTGAAGAAATAGGTGTGGATTGCCCTAAATGTGGTAACAAGATTGTTGTAAGGCGTTCCAAAAAGGGACGAAAATTTTATGGATGTAGTAATTATCCTGATTGTGATTTTGTATCCTGGGATAAACCGGCTTCTATCAGTTGCCCTAATTGTGGAAACATGATGATTGAAAAAGGATATAAACAACAGAAAAAATATGTTTGTACAAATAAGGAATGCGGTTATACTGAAATAGTTAAAGAGTAAAAACAAGGTAATTGCAGGTGATTAAAATGATAAAGAATGTTGTCGTTATTGGAGCTGGGTTAGCAGGTTCGGAAGCAGCCTGGCAGTTGGCCGAATCGGGTGTAAGTGTGGATTTATATGAAATGAAGCCAAATAAATTTTCGCCTGCACATAATAGTGAACAATTTGCAGAATTGGTTTGTAGTAATTCTTTAAGGGCAGCTGGACAAGAAAATGCTGTTGGGCTTTTAAAAGAAGAAATGCGTAGGTTGAATTCAATAATAATGGAGTCGGCAGATCGCAATTCAGTTCCTGCAGGTGGAGCACTTGCAGTGAATCGTCAAGAATTCTCAGAATATATAACTGAAAAAATAATGAACCATCCCAAAATAAAGGTCATCAGGGAAGAAGTTAGAACTATTCCTGAAGATAGATTTGTCATTATTGCTACAGGTCCTTTGACGTCTGAAACTTTGGCAGAGAGTATTATTAGTTATACAGGAGAAAAGGAACTTTCGTTTTTTGATGCGGCAGCGCCCATAGTTGTGCTTGAATCAATAAATATGGAAAAGGCTTATTGGGCATCTCGCTATGATAAAGGTGATGCAGATTATCTCAATTGTCCAATGACTAAAGAAGAGTACGAAACATTTTATAATGCCTTGGTAACGGCAGAAACAGCAGAAGTAAAAGGTTTTGAAAAAGGAATGATATTTGAAGGTTGTATGCCTGTGGAAGTTATGGCCCAGAGGGGGATTAAGACTCTTACTTTTGGACCGCTTAAACCGGTAGGACTAATAGATCCTAATTCTGGAAAACAACCTTTTGCAGTAGTTCAACTCAGAAAAGAAAGTATTGAAGGAACACTTTTGAATCTTGTAGGGTTCCAGACACATTTGAAGTGGGGCGAACAGAAGAGAGTTTTCAGAATGATTCCGGGGCTTGAAAAAGCTGAATTTGCTCGTTTTGGAGTGATGCATAGAAATACATTTTTGAATGCTCCCCGTATTCTGAATGCTGATTTTAGTTGTAAAAACAGAAAAAATCTGTTTTTTGCAGGACAAATAACTGGAGTAGAAGGTTATGTGGAATCAGCTGCTAGTGGGTTATTGGCAGGTTTGAATGTCGGCAGAATTCTAGATGGACAGGATACATTAATATTTCCTTATGATACTGCACTTGGAGGATTAGCTCGGCATTTGGAAGGTTCACCTAGTGTTGATTTCCAACCAATGAATATTAACTTTGGTCTTATTGAGCCGCTGAAAGAAAGAGTAAAAGGGAAAAAAGAAAAAAATAAAAGACTTTCAGAACGGGCTTTAAAAACTATTGAAGATTTCATGAAAAAGGAAGGACTTGGGGGGAGGTAATTGGTATGCAGGCTGATAAAGCTCTGGATTTTTTTGTTGCTTATCAAAAGGCAAGGAATTTTTCAGAATTGACTATTTCTGCTTATCAGACTGACTTAATTCAGTTTTTGGAATTTGCTGGTCATGAGACTGGGACTGATTTTGAAAAAATGGATGTAGAAAATACTGATTATTTTATTGTTCGTAGTTATATAGGTTTTCTTATTCAAAAAGAGCTAAAGAGAAAAAGCATTGCCAGAAAATTAGCGGCAATTCGGTCTTTTTTCAAATATCTCTGCCGAGAAGGTTATTTAACAGATAATCCTGTTCAAAAAGTTTCCACACCTAAACAGGGAAAGACGTTACCGCGATTTTTATTTGAAGAACATATGAATAAACTTCTTGGGGCTCCTGACTCTGCCACAATAAAGGGGATAAGAGATCAGGTGATTCTCGAATTTTTATATGGCTCCGGTTTGAGGGTGAGTGAACTAGTATCACTAAATATAATGGACGTTG
>JBAYAL010000130.1:0-5268 GCA_041669825.1 Eubacteriales bacterium
CCACTTCCTGTAGGACCTGTTACCAATACTATACCATACGCTTTCGAAATAAGGTTATCAAAAAGTTGCAAATTTTTTCCCTGCAAACCGAGTTTTTCTTTTTCCAAAATCACACTAGCCCTATCTAAAATACGCATTACCACTTTTTCACCAAAAATCGTTGGAATAATTGAAACACGAAGATCAACTCTTCTGTTAGCTACTGTATAAGAAATACGCCCATCCTGAGGAAGACGCCTCTCCGCAATATTCAAATCAGACATAATTTTAACACGACTTACAACCGGTCCAGCCATAGAAATAGGCGTTTTCAAGATTTCTCTCATCACTCCATCTATCCTGAAACGAACTCTAAGTTCGTTCTCCACCGGCTCAATATGAATATCACTCGCCATATTATTCACAGCATTTTCAATAATAGTATTGAGGAATTTAATTACAGGAGTATCGCCCTCTTCATCTTGTCCATTATTCAACGAGGCTGTAGACATCTGAAGTGCTGCCGCAACAGGAGAAACACCGGCTTGTTTAGCATATTCTCTAGCCGCCTTCTCAGCTTCGCTTCTTCCATAATATCTATCTATTGCCTTATCAATATCTATTTTTCTCGCAATAGCGGGACGCACAAGCATCCCTACCACAATTCTTATATCATCAAGTGCATAATAATTGGTAGGGTCATTCATAGCTACTATAAGTCTACCGTTTTTTATATCTATAGGGACTACTTCATATTTTCTAGCCACAGGTTCCGGAATTAGCTTAATAATTTCTTCTGTGACCATAAGTTTATTCAAATCCAAAAATGGAAGGTTGAGTTGACTTTTCATGGTTCTTAAGATATCATCCTCAGTCACATATCCCTGTCTGATAAGGATTTCGCCAAGTCTCATCCCCAGACTTTTCTGTAGCTTCAGAGCACTAGTCAGCTGTTGTTCACTAATTACCCCTCCATCTATGAGAATTTCTCCCAACCTTTTTCTATCTTGTTTTATAGCCAAAATAACCCCTCCTCTCTCTTCTCTAAGCATATAAGAAAAGATCGCTTTGGTAAACACTTTTTTGTAGTCAATTGAGTTAAAGTTTGGTAAATATTTTTTTACTATAAACGGATGTACAAGCATAACTACTGCCATTTTTATATCATTAAGTACGTAATAATTGGCAAAGTTGTTTGTAGCTACTATGACCTGATGTTGTATAAATATGTATGAGAATAACTTCACATTTAATAGCCATGGGTACTATTATAAACACAAAAAATTGACCCATAGTTTGATACAAGGACTCTTTGTAGCATTTAGAGTATCAAATCAATCGTTGTTCATCAATTATCCCTCAGATTTCTTATATATGCCTATGAGAAAAGGGTGTTTTAATAAACACCCTTTTTGCAGTCGGTTGAGTTAAAGTTTGGGAAAGATATTATATTATGGTGTTACATGAACGGTTTTTTCATCAATTACTTTTCCAGACTGATCATAAGCATATAAATGTACCCCTGAAATAGGTCCAGTCTCTGCACCACCAGTGGTAGAAATTATAGCTAAAATAGAACCTGCTAAATTAACATTTGTCACATTAGCAATGGCATTGGCACCTGTAGTAACTACCGTGGCATCGTCACTACTTACTGTCATAATATATACAGAATTATCACCACTTGTAGGCAAAGCAGACCCAGATACAGCCGAATGACTTTGTGAAGAAAATGGATTTATTAAATTCTTTGTATCATCACTACTAGTAAAAGATGCACTAATATTAGTAGCAACATCAGAAACACTTGTACTCTGTGATACCCATTTATCAATCTTACTCTCTGCATATCCCTGAACTAGTCTAATGTTGGTGTCTAACCCCACTGTTTTTGCCTGAGTCTTAATTGTTCCAATTTTAGGTATAAGAACGATAGCTAGAATACCGATGACAGCGATAACAATCATCAGTTCAATCAGGGTAAAACCTGAATCTTTTCTCTTCATTAACATAATTTTTCTTCCTTTCATTTTAGCATTTTTTTTAGAATTATATTTATATTAAATTAAATATAACCAATATTATCTATAAATGCTTATTCCTTAACATTATACATCTATTTTAATATTAAAAGGTCCTAAACGTCAATACTATTTTACAAATTATTTACTAATAAATTATTTACTTTCAGCATTATATTGGATGTCCATTATTTCAAAGTTAATTGGCATATTATTAAGTATCTTTTTCAAATCAGCTAAGTAGTATTCTGTAGTCTGAATTATCACCTCTCCTTTCTCCTTATCCGTTGTAGTTACCACTCCCATATGTTCAAGGCCTTCAACAAGTTTTGCCAATATCTGAATTTCCGAACGGGTAACCCTACCTTTAATAATTACATCCGAAGAAGCAAACGAATTGTATAATTCCATTTAATTCACCTACCATAATCAATAGTTTTTTCACGAAAAAGTTTAGAAATTGCGGGACTTTCGTAAGCATGAATAGGTCTAAAGTCCTATAGTGTCTTCGCCTATATATACCTGCATTTTTCTTACATTTAAGTATTTATATTATTTTTAAATATTCATCTTACATAACATTAGTTTGAATCAATATCATTATCTACGTTACCTAACAGTTATAGTTTTATACCCAATCCTCATACCTTATCCTCTTATTCAAAAACCACTCTCCTCTAATTTACGTGGCTTACGAATAATACTAAATGGTTCTAGCTTTCTTGGAAGATCAAGCTTTATCTCCTTCATAGCATGTCTGGCAACATCAACTTCAACACCATCTTCATCCCACATTTTCTCTACTTGAAAACTCCATGGTTCCTGATCAGGTGAAAGGACTTCGAGAATATCACCTTTTTTAAAATAATTTCTCTGTTCTATCCAAAATCCGCATTCAGCAGTATTTTTACATCTCTCCTCTTCGAGAACTCTTCCAACAAAATTATATTCTCTTATATAATCAGATGATTCAATATTATGGGCATCTGCCCCAGGTTTGCCAAAGAAGAACCCTGCTGAATAATTTCTGTGGCTTACCTTGTCCATTTCTTCTAGCCAAGCAGGTATCTTGGCTCGGTATTCCTCTTCACCTTTATCCCATAAAGTGTCTATTGCTTCCCTATAGACTTTTACAGTACTAGCCACATAATGAGGGCTCTTCATTCTACCTTCTATTTTCCAGCTTTCTATATTTACCTCTTTGAGAGCAGGGAGATAAGGTAGGAGACAAAGATCGTGAGAATTAAAAATATAGGTACCCCTAGAATCTTCTTCTAAGGGAAACACCTCTCCAGGCCTTTTTTGTTCAACTATCCCATAACCCCAACGGCAAGGTTGAGTACATTCCCCTTTATTAGCATCCCTACCAGTCAGATAATTACTCAACAAACAACGTCCTGAATAAGACATACACATTGCCCCATGAACAAAAAGCTCTATTTCTCCGTTTACTTTAGGTCTTATCTGCTTCAATTCTTCCTTAGTCAACTCTCTGGCCAGAATAACCCTTTGCACACCTTGTTCAAGCCAGAAATTAATACTGTTAGAATTTGTACTATTAGCCTGTGTACTTAAATGAACAGGAAGCAAAGGAGCTATTTCTACTGCCAGCTTAACGATCCCTGGATCAGATACAATAATCGCATCCACTCCAACTTCTTCCAGGTATTTAATATATTCCGGCAAATTATCAAAATCATCTTCATGAGCAAAAATATTCACCGTAACATAAATTTTCTTACCCAAATCATGAGTATACTTAACTCCAACCTTTAATTCTTCCAAATCAAGATTTCCAGCATATGCCCTTAAACCAAATGCGCTTCCTCCTGCATACACAGCATCCGCTCCGTAGGCAAAAGCTACTTTAAGTTTTTCTAAATCTCCCGCAGGAGCTAAAAGCTCTGGTTTTTTCATTCAAAACCTCCTGGTAATTATTTAAAATAAATATTACTTCTGATTCCACTGCATAAAATGGAAAAGTGCTATTGCATAGAGAGCACGTTAAGCGGAATTTGCGTAAAACGAATGCCGACGATAAAGCGTTAAGCAAGCCAATGGTTCACATTCATGATTACCAAGGGGTTTTGGCTTGTAGCTTTAGCGACAAATGAGTAGCAAATGCAGCGTGTGCGAACTGGCAATAGTGCTTTGCCAACTATCACAAGGTTTTCGCAGTAAAATTATTTCTTTTAAAACAAATAATCTACTTGACTCATACAATATATCATAGTAAAATACTAAAAAACAATATGTTAATGCTGTGAAGAGAATTAGTAAGTCCTTGCGGAATGTTAAAGCGAGTCAGAAGTGGTGAAAGTCTGATACAAATCCTTTGGACCGAATGGATCTCTGAGCTGTTATCCGAAAAGCAATCTTTGCGTAGTAGGTGGTACCGGGGGTTTCCCGTTATAGGAACAGGATATCGAGTTATGCTTATTTAGTAAAAACTCCGTATCTGGATAAGATACCTTAATCTTTTAAAGATTATTGGTTGAAACTAGGTGGCACCACGGAAATTGCTTTCTGTCCTTTTTAGGCAGGGAGTTTTTTATTTGCATTTTTTCGGATAAATCGCAGACATTAATAAAACAAAAAAAAATGGAGGAATAATTATGACTAAGACAGGATTTTTCGGAGAATATGGCGGCAGTTTCGTACCCCCAGAACTACAGAAAGTACTTGCCAATCTTGCTGAAATGTTTAACAAATTTAAAGACGAGCCCGAATTCAACAATGAACTCAAATACTATCTCAAACAATATGTCGGCAGACCTAATCCCTTGTATTTTGCTGAAAAGCTAACCAAAAAATGTGGTGGAGCCAAAATTTACCTCAAACGTGAAGATCTTAACCATACTGGAGCTCACAAAATCAACAATACTATGGGACAAGTTCTTCTCGCCAAAAGAATGGGCCTAAAAAGAGTAATCGCCGAAACAGGAGCAGGGCAACACGGAGTTGCTACAGCAACAGCCTGCGCTCTCTTTGACTTGGAATGTATTGTTTATATGGGAGAAGAAGATACCAAACGTCAGGCTTTGAATGTTTTCAGGATGGAACTTTTAGGTGCAAAAGTCGTTTCTGTAACCAGGGGAACAAGAACTTTGAAAGATGCTGTAGACGCTGCCTTAGAATACCTTATTAAGAACTATCAAACTACCTAATATATGCTAGGTTCAGCAGTAGGACCCTACCCCCACCAAGAGATGGTAAACCACTTTCAATCTATAATAGGCAGAGAATCTAAAGAACCACCCCAAAAAGC